>JAUWVE010000045.1 GCA_030617565.1 Gammaproteobacteria bacterium
TGTTTTTATTTGCCCTCTTTCGCCGCGAGGGCGTACCTCCCACAAAACCCTGTAAGCAGCGAATACATGTTTTTTTAGGGTGGGAGGCGCGCCCTCACGGCGAAAAACTTAGCCTGGCGTCAACAAAATAGCAAAGATGAAACAAAATTGTGCACGATGGACGAAAGCCTCAGCGGCGCTCCAGCCAGACTTCCAGCCCCTGCACGATGATGTCCAGATCCAGATCAAGCACCTCGGCAAGCCGATCATTGTCTAGCTGACAACCGTGTTTTTTCAGTTCCTGATAAATATATTGCTTCACAGCCGGTGCCAGCACCAATTCAGGGGCATCATGCTCAAGTGCCAATGCTGCCAGGTCATCAATCATACGATGCAAGGTATTTAAATAGATTACAGGCTCGTCTAGTTGGCCGAAATGTGTCAAATACATCCGCTCCGGGTGCCAGGCCATCATACGATCAATGGAAGCATGCCAGGCGGGTGGATCAAACTGTACCGGGGTGGTCGGCGGGAAAATAAAAGAATGGCCGTCACAATCGAGCTCTGGATAGGCAATGCCAAAGGTATCTCCAGTAAAAAAACCTCTGCTCTGCTCGTCCCATACACAGAAATGGTGCCTGGCATGGCCTGGAGTATCGAGTACCAGCAATTCTCTTTCGCCAAGCCTGAAACGATACATATCATCAGCTTCAATGACACGGTTTTCATCAACAGGGATAATTTCCCCTACGCTATCACGTAAGCCCTGCTTGCCGTAAACTGCTTCTGCGCCGGCTATCAGGCGTGCGGGGTCAATCATATGCCTGCTGCCAAAGGGATGAATCACCAGTTGTGCATTCCGGCAAAGCTGCATCAACTTTCCCGCCCCACCCGCATGATCAAGGTGCACATGGGTAGGAATGATGAAATCTACGTTATTGAATGTTAAGCCCTGGTCAGCCAGCACAGCTTGCACGCGATCACATGTCTGTTCTACACCAGTATCAATAACTGCGGCGCGGTTGTTATCGATGATCAGATAACAGGCAGCCAGGCCGGGTCGCAGATAACCGGTATCGATCTGAATGATATTGTGGTCAAGTAGTTTGCTATACGTTTTCACTTATACAGCCTGTTATTAAAATATCAGTGGGCACTTCTAACTAGTTCAGGATGAATAACCAGAATCAATAGTGGTGCCAACTATCTTACATGTTTTTATTTTCCCTACAGATGTTATTATTAGACAATTACAAAAGAAACCCTTACTAAATCAGGTATCGGACACTCAATCAATACCCTCTACAATAAATAATGGCAAAAGATACGGATAATCAGGTATACCGGGTAATCATGGATGGCTATTTTCTTGCAGACACCAGCAAGGCACAGGTGATCAGAAAGTTAAAGAGACTGTTTGGGATCACTGAAGAAAAAATGTTGAATATGTTCGATGGTCAGCCAACCATCATCAAAAATCAGCTTCCGAAACACCAGGCCTATCAATACCTCAGGACGATTACCAATGCGGGCGCCGCCTGTCATATCGACAAACTGAACATGGCTGGTCCTGAAGAAACAACGCAAATTCCTGTCCATATTGAAAGAGTCAGTGAAATAGATAGCTTTGATCCTCTGGACACTATCAAAAAGCGCATCAGGGACAGAAACGATTTCAGTGAGGTCATGCGGCAGGAACTGCTGGAAATGGACCAGGTGCGTAAAAAAAGCGACCTGATCATTATTTCAACATTTGTTTTCCTGTTTCTAATTCTTATTGCCACAATTATTTTTCTTTTCCTGCTTTGACATAGAATATTCTCATTCCACGCTCAGGCAATGTGGCAGGTGCCAGCTTACAATTTTATAGTGACAAGGCATTTTATATTGCAGCCCCGGATATTTCGGGCCTCTGATGATGCGAGTCCGTCTATAGATCAGAGACTCCTTAGAAGGTTTCAAACTTTCAATACTTTAGACTCTTTCTGCTGTATAATCCGCGCCCTTTCCTTCCCTACTCGGCTAGAAACGTGTCACGCAAACTTCGAAATATCGCAATCATCGCCCATGTTGACCATGGTAAAACAACCCTTGTTGATGCCCTGCTTGAGCAATCTGGCACATTTGGTGAACGTGAACAGGCGCCAGAGCGTGCCATGGATTCCAATGATCTTGAGCGGGAGCGTGGCATTACTATTCTTGCGAAAAACACATCAGTTGACTGGAAAGATCACACAATCAATATCGTCGATACCCCCGGCCATGCGGATTTTGGCGGGGAGGTAGAGCGCGTACTGTCGATGGTTGATTCTGTCCTGCTTCTGGTCGATGCAGTGGAAGGGCCGATGCCACAGACCCGGTTTGTTACCCAGAAAGCCTTTAATATGGGCTTCAAGCCTATCGTGGTCATCAACAAGATCGACCGTGACGGCTCACGACCTGACTGGGTCATGGATCAAACCTTTGATCTGTTTGACCGCCTCGGCGGCACCGATGAACAACTTGATTTCCCGGTCGTCTATGCCTCAGCCATCAATGGTTATGCCACGCTCGACCCGGATGTTAAAACTGACAACATGGATGCCCTGTTTGACATGATTATCGAACATGTCAGTGCGCCGGATGTCGATGTCAACGGCCCGCTGCAGCTACAGGTTTCAGCCCTCGATTACGATTCCTACAAGGGCATTATTGGTATCGGTCGTATTTCTCGTGGCAAGCTAAAATCCAATACACCGGTTAAAGTCATCGATACCGAAGGCAAACAACGGAACGGGCGTGTGCTGCAGGTTATGGGTCTGCATGGCTTGCAGCGAACAGAAATAGAAGAAGCTGAGGCAGGAGATATCATTGCCTTCAGTGGTATGGACGAGTTATATATTTCGGATACCCTGTGTGACCCGGAGAATGTCGAGGCCCTGACACCACTATCAGTCGATGAACCCACTGTCAGCATGTTCTTCCAGGTCAACAACTCACCTTTTGCAGGCAAGGAAGGCAAATATGTTACTTCCCGCCAGATTCGCGACCGCCTGCAAAAAGAATTACTGCATAATGTCGCGCTGCGTGTGGAAGACACTCCGGATCCTGATAAATTCCGTGTCTCCGGGCGCGGCGAACTGCATCTTTCTATCCTTATTGAAAACATGCGTCGCGAAGGCTTTGAAATGGGTGTCTCCCGACCGGTGGTCATCATCCATGAAGTCGATGGAGAACAGCATGAACCCTATGAAATGCTTACGGTCGATGTAGAAGCGGAGCACCAGGGCACCGTCATGGAGAAACTGGGTGAGCGCAAAGGTGAACTGGCAGGCATGCAGCCCGATGGACGTGGCCGTGTCAGACTGGATTATATTATTCCCGCCCGCGGACTGATCGGCTTTCGTACTGAATTTCTGACATCCACCCAGGGCACCGGGCTGATGCACCATGTATTTGATCATTATGGCAAGGTTAAACCCGGCGAGGTTGGTCAACGTATGAATGGTGTGTTGATCGCCAATGGTAGCGGTAAATGCCTTGGCTTTTCCCTGTTCAATCTACAGGAACGGGGCCGATTGTTTATCGGTCCCGGTGCAGAAGTCTATGAAGGCAGCATCATTGGCATACACTCACGCTCAAACGACCTCGTCGTTAACCCGCTGAAGGGCAAACAGCTAACTAACGTCCGAGCTTCTGGCACCGATGAAGCGATTGACCTTGTTCCACCCATTAAATTCACACTGGAACAGGCACTGGAATTCATCAATGATGATGAACTGGTCGAAGTGACACCGACAAGTATACGTATTCGTAAAAAACTGCTGCTGGAACATGAGCGCAAGAAAGCCTCGCGTGTGCCTAAATCTGAAAGATAAACTGCTTTTACCACAGAGGTCACAGAGGACACGGAGAAAGCCTTCTTGAATCATGTAAGATCATTCATATGTTTCAGTTTTGCATTGATCCTGTCACACGAAAAAATAACATAAAAAAACCTCTGTGACCTCCGTGTCCTCTGTGGTGAAATAGCCTTTTAGCCTTTAAATAGGAACCCCCCAATGCGCGATGCCACCCCTTCAGCTATATACCTGAAAGACTACCGCAAACCCGATTATTTGATTGACACGGTTGATCTTGAATTCGATCTAAAACCAGGCCAGACGACTGTCTCTTCCCTTATGCAGGTTCGCCGCCGTGCCGGCGTTGCAGAATCTGCGGCCCTGGTGCTCGACGGCCAGGAACTTGAACTTATTTCTGTAATTGTTAACGATACACCACGGAATATCTCCACCCTGCTGCAGACCGATGATGAACTGACACTGACATCACTGCCGGATCAATTCACTCTTGAAATAATCTGTAGCATCAAACCTGAGTTAAACACCAAACTCGAAGGCCTGTATAAATCCGGCAGCATGTACTGCACTCAATGTGAAGCCGAAGGCTTCCGGCGCATCACCTATTTTCCTGATCGGCCGGATATCATGGCTCGCTTCAGCACCCGTATTACCGCAGATAAAACCGACTACCCGGTACTGCTATCAAACGGCAACCTTGTCGAGAGTGGTGACAGTGATGGCAACCGTCACTGGGCATACTGGGAAGACCCCTACCCCAAGCCGTGTTATTTGTTTGCACTGGTAGCTGGCCCTCTATCTGTTCTCGAAGACAGCTACCGTACGGCATCAGGCCGTGAAGTCGCGCTGAAGCTTTATACCGAACCTCACAATAGCAGTAAAACCGATCATGCCATGCGCTCTCTAAAACAGGCCATGCGCTGGGATGAAGAGGTGTTTGGCCTCGAATATGATCTCGACAGTTTCATGATCGTCGCAGTTGATGATTTCAACATGGGTGCGATGGAAAACAAGGGCCTGAATATTTTTAACACCGCCTGCGTACTGGCCCGACCCGACACGGCGACGGATGCCGACTATGACCGTATACAATCTATCGTTGGTCATGAATATTTCCATAACTGGACGGGCAATCGTGTCACCTGCCGTGACTGGTTTCAGCTGAGCCTGAAAGAAGGTTTAACGGTTTTCCGTGATCAGGAGTTTAGCGCAGACCTTAACTCCCGAGCAGTGAAGCGTATTGAAGAAGTGCGCGTACTGCGCGGTCATCAGTTTCCTGAAGATGACGGCCCCACGGCGCATCCTGTCAGGCCTGATAATTACATAGAAATCAGTAACTTCTATACTTCAACCATCTACCGCAAAGGTGCTGAAGTAATCCGTATGATGCATACCCTGATCGGCACAGGTGCCTTTCGGCGTGGTATGAAACTTTATTTTCTGCGCCACGATGGCCAGGCGGTCACTACAGATGATTTTGTCGCCGCTATGGAAGATGCAAGCAAGCAGGACCTGTCTCAATTTCGTCTCTGGTACAGCCAGGCCGGTACACCCGAGCTTGAGATCAGCACACAGTTTGATGAAGAGAAAGCTGAACTGAGACTCGAGGTCAGTCAGCATACACCCGACACTCCTGGCCAGTCGAATAAACAGGCGCTGCATATTCCCTTCTCAATTGGTCTGCTCGATGAAGATGGCAATGACATCGCCGTGCAACTGAACAGCGATGAGAAAGCCCCTGCAGCAGGCACCCGGACACTGGATATACGCAACAACAACGAAATCTTCATATTCAAAACGGGCAACAAGCGTCCACTACTTTCCCTGCTGCGAAACTTCTCCGCACCGGTTCGCATCACCAGCAAGCGGCCACAGGAAGAACTTTGCTTTCAGCTGCGTCACGACAGCGACCCGTTTAATCGATGGGAAGCCGGTCAGCAACTGGCCATGGGTCAGATGCAGGCACTGATAGCGGATATGAACCATCAGGCTCCAGACAGTGTCTTCGAGGCATTTGCAGAAGTCCTCGGCAATCCGGCGCTGGATCAGGCCCTGATCGCTGAAATCTTCACCCTGCCGGGTGAAGGCTACCTTGCAGACAACATGGAAACTGTGGATGTAGAAGGCATCCACAGGGCAAGGCTCCGCTTCAGAGAACTGCTTGCACATAAACTGGAAGAACAGTTCAGCGCTATTGCCGATAGAAAAGAAACCAATAAGCCATACAGCTTTAACGCTGAGGATGTTGCCAGACGACGATTGCATAATCTGTCTCTGTCATTCCTGATGGAATTACCCGACCGCAAATATGTAGAACTTTGCCTGGACCATTTTCAGCAGGCGGACAATATGACCGATAGTCTGAGTGCACTGGTTGCCCTGTCCAACCGTGACTGCGATGCCTGCAGCCAGGCACTGAATACATTCTACGAAAAATGGTCTGCTGATGTTCTGGTAGTGAATAAATGGCTATCGGTACAGGCTATGTCCCGTCTGCCCGGGACTCTCGACAAAGTTCGTCAACTGACAAAGCATGAGGCCTTTGATATCAGGAACCCGAACAAGGTGCGTGCGCTGATAGGCAGTTTCTGCGGCGCGAATCAGGCTCAGTTTCATGCCGCGAATGGTGATGGATATGTATTTTTGACCGGTAATATAATAGAACTTGATGCCCTGAACCCACAAATTGCCGCCCGATTATTAACACCTCTTACTCGATGGAAGCGCATGGATAGTAAGCGGCAGTCACTGATGAAACAGGCATTGGAAACCATTCTTGCACACCAGGGACTTTCCCGCGACGTGTTTGAGATAGCCAGCAAGTCGCTTGCCTGATTAAATTATCCCACCTGTAGGAGAGCGCCGCTCTCGGCGGCGATTATTTTCATGATTATGCGAAACCATGACAATCACGCCGAGCGACGCTCCTACGAAAGGCGGATTTTGAACAGCAATTTCACCCTGCGGCCAACGCCACGGATAACACGGTCTTTTAGAATAGAACATCAGTTATAATCAGCAAAAATTAACCTTGTGATCTACTGATGAATTCATCCAGCCCGGCAACAATCGCTGATCTTTCCTTTGATTCTCTGAATACTGTTTCAGGGCTGCAGCAATTCGACCAGGTATTTCTGTCTGTACTGGCTGACAAGGGCCCATCGCTGCACAATAAGTTACTCGCCTACCGTCAGAAAAAAACAAAATTCACCGCCATTGAGCTGAGCGAATTTCTGCTTGCACTGGCGCCGTATATTGAAGCATTCATAGCAAGCAAATTCGATATCGAATATGAAACCAAAGCATCATTCGAACGTGTTCGCAACGAAAAATCAGTTCATATATTTAAAAAACAATTTATCCAGCGCCGCTCGCGCCGATATCGTGGTGAAATGGATATTCCTTATGCAGAACTCGACAAATGGCTGCATCAGCAGGTCGGCAGCAGCGAAGACAGGGAACTTGCTGTCTCTCACTATGCCGTTGCTTTACTTGACGACACTGAAAAATTTGAGGATGACATCAGGTGGCTAACACAATGGGTCATCCAGATTCGAAAAAATAATGCAGCACCCGATGTCCTTGAAAACTGGGTCAGTTTCAAATTGCCGACTCTTATCGATTATGCCCAGTTAGTCCCGCTGGAAGACATCAGCGAAGACCCTGTGGGCAGATGCCAGGCGAACCCGGATAGTCATGTAAAACGTGATGGCTTCAGCCTCACCGATCACAGGATGAACCTTCGCCAGATCATGGGTGAGGTAAATTACTGCATCTATTGCCACGACCATGACGGGGATTTCTGCTCACGTGGTTTTCCGGAAAACAAGAACAATCCCAACTTGGGCTTTCGCGTTAACCCGCTGGGTGAAACCTTGACAGGTTGCCCCCTGGGAGAAAAGATCTCCGAGATGCACCTGCTCAAACGCGACGGCTATGATATTGCTGCACTCGCCATGGCGGCTCGTGATAATCCCATGCTTCCCGCTACCGGCCATCGTATCTGTAATGACTGCATGAAGGCCTGCATCTATCAGAAACAGGATCCCGTAAACATCCCGGAAGTTGAAACCGGCATCCTGACTGATGTGCTGAAACTGACATGGGGAGTAGAGATTTATTTGCTGCTGGTGCGCTGGAACCCTTTGCGACAGGAACAGTACCTACCTGAAGATAATAACAATCGCCGTGTGCTGGTTGTCGGCCTGGGGCCGGCAGGTTTCACCATGGCCCATCACCTCAGCATGGCAGGCTGCAATATCACCGGTGTAGACGGCTTGAAGCTTGAGCCGCTGGATGAGCATCTACTGTCATCACCCATACGCCATTATTCCAGCATAGTAGAATCGCTGGATGATCGAATACTGTCAGGTTTCGGCGGAGTAGCCGAATATGGAATAACTGTACGCTGGGATAAAAATTTTCTCAAACTGATTTATATCAGCCTGGCAAGACGGGAAAACATCGGCCTCTCCGGTGGTGTCCGCTTTGGCGGCACACTGACCATCGAAGATGCCTGGAATGAAGGTTTTGAACATATCAGCATTGCCAATGGTGCCGGGCTGCCCAGGGTCATACCAATGATCAATAGCCTTGCTCGCGGTATGCGACAGGCCAATGACTTTCTGATGGCGCTACAGCTGACCGGAGCAGCAAAATTCGACAGCCTGGCAAACCTTCAGGTACGCCTGCCTGCTGTGGTAATCGGCGGTGGCCTGACAGCCATCGACACCGCTACTGAACTACAGAGCTATTATATTCGTCAGGTCGAAAAGACCCTCATACGTTATACAATTCTAGAACAAACAATGGGCAGGGAGAAAATCTTTGCCGGCCTGGATGAAGAAAACCAGGGCATACTCGAGACCTTTCTCGAGCATGGTAAAGCCGTCGCCACAGAGAGAAAACGGGCAGCCGACTGTAATGAAAAGCCGGACTTTCTTCCCCTGTTGCGACAATGGGGCGGTGTTACCCTGACCTACCGCCGTGGCCTGAACGAATCACCGGCATATTTGCGCAACCATGATGAAGTCATCAAGGCTTTGCAGGAGGGTATTTTTTATGCTGAAGGAGTAGAACCCGTCGAGGCCATGCTTGATGAGTATGGCCATGTAGCCGGGCTGCGATGCAGAGTTAAACAACAGCGTGATGGCCGCTGGCTGGCCAGCGAAGAGCAAATTCTCCCGGCGCGCGCCATCATGGTGGCTGCCGGTGCATCACCCAATACTATTTATGAAAATGAATACCCCGGCAGCTTCAAAATGGATGGCAACCATTTTTTACCGCATGTCTGTCACCCTTCAGGGGTCCAGCCAGTTGCTGTCGCCGATAACTGCAAAGCTGTCGAATTCGGCCCTTTCACCTCCTATGCATATCAGGACAAGCGCATCAGTTTTATCGGTGATACACACCCGGTATTCCATGGCAGCGTGGTAAAAGCCATTGCCTCTAGCCAGCGCACATATCCAGAAATCATCAAATTACTCAATCAGCAACCTGAGGATCCATTGCATAAAGAGTTTGATAATTTCACGTCAGAATTCCAGCAGAAGCTGTCTGCAACAGTCGATCGTGTTAATGCATCTCATCCTGCAGTAGTAGAATTGTGGGTCAGAGCACCGATGGCTGCCAGGAACTTCCAGCCGGGGCAGTTTTTCCGCCTGCAGACCTTTGAAAAGAACAGTCGTGTAGTGGCCGGCACACGTTTGCAGATCCCCTTGCAAACGGTCAGTGGTGCCGGTGTTGATGGAGATTGCGTACGGTTGCTGCTGCTGCGTTTTGGGGCTAATGCACGCATTGCTGAACAACTGAAACCCGGTGACCCCCTGGTGCTGATGGGTCCAACTGGCTCACCGGCAGAACTGGGGCACCAACGTACTGTAATGGTCATCGCCGGGTCATGGGGTGCTGCGGTAATGATAGACCTGGGGAGGGCACTGCGTGCAGCGGGTAACCGTGTCCTGTTCTTCGCATCCTTTCGATGTCAGGATGACATCTATTTTAAAGACGAACTGGAACAATGTGCAGACCAGATCGTCTGGGCCAGTACTACTGAATCACTGATTGAATGCCGCCGCCCGCAAGACAGCAGTGTCCAGCAGACCAATATCATCAAACTAATCAAGGATTATGAGAACGGCAATCTTACTGCTGGCAACGGAGAAAACCAGATCAAGTTGTCCGACGTGGATGAGATAATGATTATGGGTTCTACAGGTCTTCTGAAAGCAATGCAGCGATCACTTAAAGACGACCTCAAACCTCTGTTCAAGGACAATGTACATGCCACGGGTACTGTTGGTAGCCCGATGCAATGTATGATGAAAGGTGTTTGTGGACAGTGTCTGCAATGGCAGATAGACCCGGCAACAGGTAAGCGTACACGAGCCGTATTTTCATGTGCCAAACAGGACCAGCCTCTGTCATGGATAGACCTTGATAACCTTGGTGCACGTCAGGCACAGAATCGCTTATCAGAATACATGACCAATTTATGGGCTAACCATATACTCAATGACTAGGGAGCCTCTGGTTAATTATGGCATATCTCTGGCTTACAGGCTGATCCACAATCAAGGCGATACTTTGAAAGCATGCCTGGGCCTGGTGAAAAGTGTCAACGCAGAGTGTGGATCAGCCTGCAAGCCCCGTAG
>JAUWVE010000158.1 GCA_030617565.1 Gammaproteobacteria bacterium
AGCGGTCTATGACACCATCGTTCGTATGGCTCAGCCTTTTGCAATGCGGCATATGCTGATAGATGGCCAGGGTAACTTTGGTTCAGTAGATGGTGATTCACCGGCGGCCATGCGTTATACCGAAATCCGGCTATCGAAAATTGCGCATGAATTGCTCGCCGATCTCGATCGTGAAACGGTAGATTTTGGTCTCAATTACGATGAGACTGAAACTCAGCCCCTGGTTATGCCGACCCGGGTGCCCAATCTGCTGGTCAATGGTTCAGCGGGTATTGCCGTTGGTATGGCAACCACCATTCCTCCGCATAATTTGCGTGAAGTGATTAATGCCTGCCTGGCGATGATAGAAGATGAAGATATTGGCCTTGAAGGGCTGATGGAACACATCTCCGGCCCGGATTTTCCAACAGGTGGCATCATCAATGGTGCTACCGGCATACTGCAGGCATACAAAACAGGTCGCGGCCGCATACATGTGCGAGCAAAAGTTGAAATTGAGCCACTTGGCAAACATGGTGATCGCAGCGCATTGATCATCACTGAACTGCCTTACACAGTAAACAAGGCAAGATTGCTGGAAAAGATGGCTATATTGGTGCGCGACAAGAAGATCACCAGTATTTCTGATCTGCGTGATGAATCAGATAAAGACGGCATGCGCGCAGTGATCGAATTGAAACGCGGTGAAGTGCCGGAAGTGGTACTGAATAACCTGTACCAGATGACCAGTATGCAGCTGGTGATCGGCATCAATATGGTTGCTCTGGTCAATAACCAGCCACGCCTGTTCTCGCTGCGCGAAATGATCCGGGAATTTATCCTGCACCGTCGTGAGGTGGTAACCCGCCGCACTATTTTTGATCTGCGTAAAGCAAGGGCTCGCGCCCATCTACTCGAAGGGCTGGCGATAGCACTCAATAATATTGATCCTATCATCGCTCTTATCAAGGCTGCCGTAAATCCGGCCGAGGCGAAAGTGCAGCTGCAGGCAAAAGACTGGGATGCCGGTGCTGTCTCGGGCATGCTTGAACGCGCCAGTTCTGAGATGTCCCGCCCTGATGGCCTGCCGGAAGATGTCGGTATGCAGGGTGGCAGGTATCGATTATCAGAGGTACAGGCCCAGGCGATTCTTGATCTGCGCCTGCATCGTTTGACCGGACTGGAACAGGAAAAGATTATTGCAGAATACGAACAGGTACTGGATCGTATTGCCGAACTGCTGGAAATCCTCAATAATTTTGACCGCCTGATGGAGATCATTACTGAAGAGCTGATCGAAATTCGTGAAAAATATGCCGATGACCGCCGTACTGAAATTGTACAAAGCTATGAAGATCTCACTGATGAAGATTTGATTGCTGAAGAGGACATGGTGGTGACTATCTCCCATAGTGGCTATGCCAAGGCGCAGCCACTGGAAGATTACAGTGCCCAGCGACGCGGAGGCCGTGGCAAGAGTGCGACAAAAGTGAAAGAAGAAGATTTTGTCGAGACTATGTTTGTAGCCAATACGCATGACACGATTCTATGTTTCTCTACTCTTGGCAAGGTGTACTGGAAAAAGGTATATATGCTGCCGCAGGCAGGGCGTATGGCGCGTGGCCGGCCATTAAATAATCTGCTGCCGCTGGAAGAGGGTGAACAGATCACTGCCGTATTGCCTATTCGTGAATATGAAGAAGATAAATATGTCTTCATGGCGATGGCCGACGGGCTGGTTAAAAAGACACCGCTAGTAGATTTTTCGCGCCCCAGAAACAGTGGTATTCGCGCCGTAGACCTGGAAGGTGACAGACGCCTGGTTGGTGTTGGCATTACTGATGGAAGTAAGGATATCCTGCTGTTTTCTAACGCGGGTAAAGCCGTCAGATTTGATGAAACGACCGTGCGTGCTATGGGCCGCACAGCTCGCGGTGTACGTGGTATTAAAATGGCAGAGGGTGATGCTGTTATTTCACTGATAATTGTTGACACTGAAGACGACGCCGCTAAATCAATACTGACCTCGACTATTCGAGGTTATGGTAAACGTACATTACTGGAAAACTACCCGCGCAAAGGGCGTGCGACCAAGGGTGTGATCTCTATCCAGACTTCAGACAGAAATGGCGACGTAGTTGCCGCCGAGCTGGTTGAGGACAATGACGAAGCAATGTTGATCACCTCCGGCGGAACATTGATTCGTACCCGTATCAGTGAGATATCGGTCATGAGCCGAAACACCCAGGGTGTGCGTCTAATTGGTTTGGGTAAAAAAGAGGGCCTGGTTAGCCTTGCCAGAGTGTGTGAGTCAGAGGAAGACAAAATAGACGAGAGTGATAATGCGGATGCAGAAGAATCAGGTTCCTCATCAGACGAAATAGAAAACGACTAACGATACCGACATTCAGAGAATAAAAAATGAGCAGAATTTATAATTTTAGTGCCGGACCGGCAACTTTACCGCTGGCTGTACTGGAGCAGGCGCAACAGGAAATGACGGACTGGCATGGTTCCGGTATGTCAGTAATGGAAATGAGCCATCGCGGCAAAGAATTCATATCCATTGCAGAAAAAGCGGAAGCCGATCTGCGTGAAGTGATGAACATTCCGGAACACTATAAAGTGCTATTTCTGCAGGGTGGGGCATCCAGCCAGTTTGCTATGGTACCTCTCAACCTGATGGGCAAGGCTCGCAAAGCTGATTATTTTGACACCGGTGCCTGGTCTGCCAAGGCAATCAAAGAGGCTGCACGCTATGGCCATGTGAACATTGTCGCCAGCAGCAAGGAACAGTCCTATACGACCATTCCTGATCGCGCACTCTGGGAACTCAATGAGGATGCCGCCTATGTGCATTTCACGCCAAATGAAACCATAGGTGGTCTGGAATTTGATACCGAACCCGAAACAGGTGACGTACCACTGGTGGCCGATATGTCATCCAGCATCCTGTCGCGCCCGATTGATGTGGACAAATATGGAATTATCTATGCCGGCGCACAGAAGAACATCGGCCCGGCCGGTCTGACGATAGCTATCATCCGTGAGGACCTGGTTGGTCATGCCGGTCCGAATACACCGGCAATGATGGATTATGCGATACACGATAAAGCTGAGTCCATGTACAACACCCCACCTACCTATGGCTGGTATATCGCCGGTCTGGTATTCGACTGGCTGCTGAAAAATGGTGGCCTGACGGCGATGGCTGAAGTCAACGAACGTAAAGCCACTGCTCTGTATGACTGTGTCGACAATTCAGGCAGTTTTTACAGCAACCCGATAGACAAGCCTTATCGTTCCTGGATGAATGTCCCTTTTATTATGGCGGATAGCAGTCTGGATGCGGCATTTCTTGCCGGCGCAGCAGAGGCAGGACTGGTTCAGTTAAAGGGTCACCGTTCAGTCGGCGGCATGCGTGCCAGCATCTATAACGCCATGCCTGAAGAAGGTGTACAGGCACTGATTAGCTACATGCAGGATTTTCAGCAGAAAAATGGTTAAAA
>JAUWVE010000130.1 GCA_030617565.1 Gammaproteobacteria bacterium
AGGACTTCATCATCTTCATAGACCTTGTCAGGTGGAATGTCGCCGTTGACCATTTTACAAAACAGGCAATCAGTCATAATTTTTCTCCAGTGTTTGTTGAATCATCTTCTATCTGGTCATTTTCTCTTCTGTCATCAAGAAAACGGCGAGTAAGACCCGCATAGGCGTCAATCCGGCGGTCACGCAGGAAGGGCCATGTTTGTCTTACTTTCTCACCGTGTCCCGGGTCAAGTTCGGCCTGAAGCAGACAATCATTGCCTGCATCGGCCTGTGACAGTATTTCACCTTGCGGACCACAGATAAAGCTGTTGCCCCAGAACTCTGCTCCTTTCGTTTTGCCGCCCGGGTCGCTCTCATAGCCACGACGGTTAGCTGCCAGTACTGGAACGCCATTACTGATGGCATGAGCGCGCTGGATCGTTATCCAGCTGTCTATCTGCCGCTGTTGCTCTTCCTCATTGTCGGCAGGATCCCAGCCTATGGCCGTTGGGTAAACCAGTAGTTCAGCACCCGCCAGAGCCATCAACCGGGCAGCTTCAGGAAACCATTGATCCCAGCAGACCAGCACACCGATCATGCCGACACTGGTTTGAACGGGCTTAAACCCAGTGTCTCCTGGAGTGAAGTAATACTTCTCATGATACCCGGGATCATCAGGAATGTGCATCTTGCGATAGAAGCCCGCCAGGCTTCCGTCACTATCCAGAACAACGGCAGTGTTGTGGTACAGGCCTGCTGCCCGGCGCTCAAATAGCGAGCCGATAATAACCAGCTTGAGACGCCTGGCGAGGGTCGACAGAAACTCAGTGCTTGGCCCGGGAATGGGTTCTGCCCGGTCGAATTCCTTACTGTCTTCATGCTGACAAAAATAGAGTCCGTTATGAAGCTCAGGCAGTACAACCAGTTCAGTACCACTGGCTGCTGTTTGTTCCAGCAGAAGGGTAAGTTTTTTCCAGTTCTCATCACGATCATCCGAAAAAGATGTCTGGATAAGCCCGGCTTTAATATGTGAACGGGTCATAGATGTAGGCGCTTTTCTTCATAGTTGTCAGATGAGATTATAACAGTGCTGATTATAATGTCTTGAAACTTGAAACTTGAAACTTGAAACTTCAAAGAATTTGCATAGTAATGCAGTGCAAGCTGCCAAACTGATTTAACAAAGATCGGCACTGAACAGGAATGATCGTGTGTTTCGGAAAGCATTTCTGTAACTGTGCCAGTGCCAGTGAGTCGGTATCAACGCTATAGACAGGTGCCAGCACACTGCCATTGAGTATCAGGAAGTTGGCATAACTGGCGGGCAGCCGCTGGCCCTGCTGATTGAAGCAGGCTGTGGGTAGAGGTAAGGGTATTAAATGGTATGGCTGGCCATTCATTTGTTTAAATGATTTTAACTGCTGTTCCATGCCGGACAGGGATTCAAAATGCGGGTCTGCCAGGTCTACGCACTGCACATAGGTGATAGTGTCAGCGGAACAAAATCGTGCGAGTGTGTCGATGTGGGAATCGGTGTCATCCCCCTGTAATTGTCCATGATCCAGCCAGAGTATACGCTGTATGCCCAGTGTTTTTCTAAAGCTGTCTTCAATCTGTTGTTTTGACCATCCCGGGTTTCGTACCGGATCCAGCAGACATTGGCTGGTCGTTAGAACGGTCCCTTCACCATCACTGTCAATGCTGCCGCCTTCAAGCACGTAGTCGATATTTTCAAAAACCCTTTTGTTGCTGAAGTGCTGGTGAAGTGATTGACTGAGTTGCCTGTCCTGCTGGTGTGCGTATTTTCCACCCCAGGCATTGAACTCAAAGTTAAGCCAAACAAAATCATTCCCTCTGCGAAGACTTATCGGCCCATAGTCCCGGGTCCAGGTGTCATCATAGGGAATGGTATAAAGTCCATAGCGTTCATTGGGGATGTTGGCGTCACTACAGAGTTTCTGTACATGTTGACGAGTATCAGAATCGTAGCAGCAGATATAGGCATGACTGTTTTGGGCAATTAGTTTTGTTAGTTCAAGATAGGTAGCTTCAACATCCGGCAGATTGTTTCGCCAGTCTGTTGATTCTGTTGGCCAGCTTAGAAGGACCCCGGACTGATGTTCCCATTCTGCTGGAAGGGTGGGCATTGATGGCATTTAAAAGTTTCTTTTTTGTACTGACGCACAAAAGAACTGAGGCAGAGCTGTGGGAGGCGCGTCATGGCGGCGAAAATGTCTTGCCTGTACTTTCTGAAACATTCGCCGCGGGGCGCGCCTCCCACAACAAGTCAAAGCAGTATTTCCACCTTTCATCTTTTTCCTTAGTAGAGCGTAAGAAAAACTTAATGTTTTTCAAGTTTACCCAGTTCATCAAGAATAGACAGAGTCAGTTCCTCGGCCTGTTTGGCCATTCCCTTCGTCAATGCATCGGGGTCGCGCTCACCATCGATCAGCCTGCGAAAAATACCCGATATACGGGACATTTCCCCGCCCACTTTGGACATCTGTTCACCCATATTCCCAAGTAGCGAAAGGGCCTGGACGTTACCTGTGGCTGCGGCCTGAATCATCGATGCCAGGCCGGGTGCTGCCATCGAGCCATCCGGTTTCTGTTCCGGATCGGGCAGGGTGGCGGGGTTCTGTACCCCCTGCAGGATGCTGCTGGCGATCACACGATCTTCTTCATCCAGTATTTCCAGCATACCGGTTTCTCGCTGACCGGTGTAGATTCGACGGATTACAGCGACAAGATCTTTCCACCCGGCCTGTTCGGCCTGCCTTAGCAGGGGCTCCAGGTCGTTACGTTCATCAGGTTTCATGCAGGCTTCTGCAACGGCATTGATAAATTGGGCGTGAAATTGTCGAATCTGTTCCGTGTTTGAAATCGGGGTGGTCATGGTGGTTCTCCGTATTTGGTATTGTCAGTATATTACGGTCATATCCGATTGGACAATCTTGTATAATGGCCCATTATCATGAACCTGGCACGAGAACATTTTTCTCTGGCAGAAATTCAATTCTGACCAGGAGTTAAACCTGAAACTATGAAGTTACTTTCGCCATTTAGAGGCCTGCGGCCTGTTGCCGAAAAGGTGGGTGACGTCGTTGCCCCCCCTTATGACGTAGTCAATACCGCAGAGGCCCGCGAGCTTGCCAGCGATAAGCCCTGGAGTTTTTTGCATGTTTCCAAGCCCGAGATAGACCTGCCGCAAGGTACAGACCCTTATGATGAGTCTGTCTACCAGCGTGGTGCGGAAAACTTCGCCAATATGATCAATGAAGGGATTCTTGTTCGTGATAACGAGCCCTGTTATTACATCTACGAGCTTACCATGGGTGAACATGTGCAGACCGGAATAGCGGCGGCCGCATCAATCGAAGCCTATGATAAAAACATCATTCGTAAACATGAATTTACCCGACCGGTAAAAGAAGATGATCGCGTCAATCAGATCAGGGCATTGCACGCACAGACTGGCCCGGTATTTTTGACCTATCGGCAAAGAGACGACGTAGATCAACTGGTAGAACAGAAAAAGTCCGAGGCGCCGGTCTATGATTTAACCTCCGATGAAGGTGTTCGACACCGCTTCTGGGTGGTCGATGATGCTCAACGGGTTGCACAATTTGATGAGGCATTCAGCCACATGGACTATTTGTATATCGCAGACGGACATCACCGTTCTGCGGCGGCCAGCCGGGTTTGTGCGATGAATGAAAATAAGGCGGGCAATGACCGCTCCTGCAAGCATTTCCTCGCGGTACTGTTTCCTGATGATCAGGTGGATATTATTGATTATAACCGGGTGATTACAGACCTGAATGGCTTATCGAAAGAAGAATTCCTGTCACGGCTTGGCAAAAGCTTCGACATTGAACAATCCGCCGCCGCGGTTAAACCGGATAGAAAAGGACAGTACGGCATGTACCTGGACGGGCAATGGTACCGCCTGTCGATACACGATGATCTGACCAACTCCAGCAATTCAGTAGAAAAACTGGATGTTCAAATGCTGGACAGCAATCTGATAGCCCCCATCCTCAATATCAGCGATCCAAGGCGTGATACACGCATCGATTTCGTCGGCGGCATACGCGGCCTGGCTGAGCTTGAGAAACGTGTCAACAGTGGTGAAATGGCGGTGGCCTTTTCTCTTTACCCTACAGGCCTGGATGAACTGATGGCGGTGGCAGATGCCGGCAAAGTCATGCCACCCAAATCCACCTGGTTCGAGCCCAAACTCGCCGATGGACTGGTTTCTTACGTGCTGGATTGATTTAGCGACGATTTAGGTTTTACGTATTATGTTTTACGTCACTGCTGTCCCATAAACATCATGTAGGTTCGAATTTATTCGAACATCAACTGTGCGAATGAATTCGCACCTACAACTGCAGCATAGTACTGGATATTTTCTCTCACTTTTTCTGCTTAGAATAAACATGGCAATTCCATGTTTAAAAACCACCTTCGAAAAGATAAG
>JAUWVE010000054.1 GCA_030617565.1 Gammaproteobacteria bacterium
CGCAGGCGGCAAAAAGTGTCATCGCTGGCAATCATCATTCAAAATTTCGCGGCCGTGGCATGGATTACCTTGAAACACGGGATTACCAGCCCGGCGACGATGTCCGTACCATGGACTGGCGGGTGACTGCACGTACCGGCAAGGCCCACATCAAGGTCTACCAGGAAGAGCGTGAAAGATCAGTTATCGTCATGGCTGATTTCAGCCCGGGCATGTTTTTTGCGACCGAGGGGGCATTTAAAAGCATCATCGCAACCCGCGCTGCGGCATTGCTGGCCTGGGCCACGGTACAGCGTGGCGACCGCATCGGCGCGCTGCTCTACAACAGCCAGCATCATGAACTGCGCCCTGCCGGTGGCCAGCGTGGCGCCCTGCGTCTGATCCGTGAACTGGTGGAGGCAGCAGACCCGGCAGCCCATACACGTCATAGCGATAACAAACCATACAGTATCAACGACGCCCTCTCACGTCTGCGCAGGGTGGTACATCCCGGTAGCCTGGTATATCTGATTAGTGACTTCTATCACATTGATGAAAACAGCAAACGTCATCTGCAGCTGTTGCGCCAGCATAACGACGTCATTGCCTGCCAGGTCCTCGACCGTCTGGAGCTTCAGGTCCCTGCCCCCGGACGCTACCCCGTCAGCTTTGGCAACCAGCAGGGCATACTCGACACCCGCTCCAGTGCACAAAGCCTTGCCTGGACGCAACATTTTGCCGAGCGCAGGCTACGCGTCAGTGAAATGATGCAGCAGTGCGCCATACCGCTAATTCGTCTGACTACCGTTGATGATGTAGCGAGCCAGCTGCGCAAAGAGCTGGTTCTACCAAACGCTATGAATCGTCAGGAGGCCGCATGAACGCATTACCAACAGCCCCACTAACAGTAGACCCATCCCCGCTAGCCAGTCTCGATCTGCGCGACATCCATGCCGCAGCTGTACCGGAGTTCTGGCCACTGGCACCGGGCTGGTGGCTGCTTGCGTTGCTGGTACTGGCTGTGCTGATTGTGAGCAGCTGGTGGTTGATAAAAATCTGGCGCCAGCGCAGACATGAAGCACGCATCCTCAGTGAACTGGATACCCTGGCTGAAAGCAGCCCGGCCGATGCAACAACGCAGATATCTACCCTGCTGCGCCGCGTGGCACTGATGCGCTTTAAACGCATTGATGTTGCTTCCTTATCCGGCAACGACTGGCTTGGCTTTCTTGACGACACCGGTGGTAACGGTGACTTCGTCAATGGTGCAGGCAGTGAACTGGCGACCGTGCCTTATTCGGTACCAACTACCGTGCCAGGCAGTAACGAGTCGAACAATGAAGCCCTGCTGTCACTGGCACGGCAATGGATACACATCAACCTGGGGAAAAAGAAATGACTATCGAATTTACCTGGCTATGGGCACTGGCTGCATTGCCATTGCCGCTGCTACTTGTCCGTCTACTACCACGTGCTGCGGCACAGCAGGAGCCTGCACTTGAACTGCCGTTTGATACTGTACTTGCTACCACGACGGCTAGCGGAAATACATCTCCCAGCAGACTGCGCCTGGTGCTGGCATCGCTTGCCTGGATATTCCTGGTAGTCGCTGCTGCACGCCCGATCTCTGTCGGCGAACCGGTACAGCTGCCGGTCAGTGGGCGTGACCTGATCATGGCGGTCGATATCTCCGGCAGCATGGCAGCCGAAGACATGAAAATTGGCAACCGGGTGACGTCAAGACTCACTGCTGTGAAAGCAGTTGCCGGTCAATTTATCGATAAGCGCGAAGGAGATCGCCTGGGACTTATTCTGTTCGGTGAGCAGGCCTATCTGCAGACACCGCTGACCTTCGATCGTGAGACGGCAAGGACACAACTGAATGAGTCTGTTATCGGGCTTGCCGGCAGACGTACGGCAATCGGTGATGCTATTGGACTGGCGGTAAAACGCCTGCGTGAACAAGCGCCGGAAAACAGGGTATTGATACTGCTGACCGATGGCGAAAACACGGCCGGTCAGGTCGATCCTTTGAAGGCTGCGCAACTCGCAAAGCACAACCAGGTTCGCATCTACACCATTGGCATTGGTGCCGGCAGGATGTCTGTACAGGGTTTCTTCGGCACACAAAATGTTGCTAATACAGAGCTTGATGAGCGCAGTCTCAGGGAAATTGCGGAGACCACTGGTGGACGTTACTTCCGCGCGCAGGACATCAAGTCGCTGGAAGAGATATACAAGTTGATCGATGCCATTGAGCCGGTCAGTGAAGAGCAGCAGACCTATCGGCCACGTACGGAGCTATATTACTGGCCGCTGGCTGCCGCACTGATACTCACACTGTTGATTCAATTCATCGCGCTGATGCGCCTGTCATGGCCTCTGCGCAAATCAAATAGCGAGGTTCGTCATGCTTGAATTATTTCATTTTCAACATCCAGTATGGTTTCTGGCATTAATCCCGATGGCCTTGCTGCTTTGGTGGCTGCCACGTGCGGCTGGCGCAGACAGCAGCTGGCAGAAGGCTTGTGAGAGTCATTTACTTCCTTATCTGCTAAACATTCCAGTACGTAGTATCAGTAAGCTGCCTTCATGGCTGCTGGCAACTGGCTGGCTGCTGGCAGTGATTGCACTGGCCGACCCGGTCTGGCAAAAGCAGCCACAGCCGGTCTTCCGCAGCCAGGATGCTACCGTCGTGGTACTCGACCTGTCGCAGTCCATGCTCAGCAACGACCTGGCGCCATCACGTCTGGATCGCGCACGGCTGAAGGTGGCAGAAATCCTTAAGCTAAGGAGTGAAGGACAGACCGGCCTGGTGGTGTTTGCCGGTGATGCGTTTACCGTTTCACCTCTGACCACCGACACGCGCACTATTCAGTCACTGCTTAAACCACAACATCCGAATCTGATGCCGGTACAGGGCAGCCGTGCTGATCTTGGTATAGGTCTGGCCGGTGAGTTGTTGCAGCAGGCACAGCTGACACGAGGTGAAATACTGCTGGTCACAGACGGCTACAGTGAAATTACTACCCTGGACGTGGCTTCAGAGTTGAAGCGACAGGGCTACCATCTTTCGGTGCTGGCTGTGGGCAGTAATGATGCCGCACCGATACCGGATGGCAAGGGAGGATTTCTGCGTGATACTAATGGCAAGGTAATCCTGCCGCAGCTCGAGATAGAGAAACTGCAGAACCTCGCTAATGCCGGTGGTGGCAGCTACCACGGCATTACTTCCACTAATGCTGATCTTGCTCACCTGACTACTGCCTTGACGACGGCCCTGGACAGTGAGATGGAACAGTCGGAGCTGCAGACCGATGTTTGGCAATCACAGGGTCCCTGGCTGGTATTGCTGCTACTGCTGCTTGCAGCACCGGCATTCAGGCGTGGCTGGCTGTTGACCCTGCCACTGGTTTTCTCGATGAGTTTCATCAGTGCACCGCAACCTGCCATGGCTTCAACATGGGATGACATGTGGCAACGCCGTGACCAGCAGACGCATCAGGCATTGCAGGCAGGTGAACTGGACCTTGCCAGGCAACTGGCAGAAAAACCACTGCAACGGGGTGAGGCTGCTTTCCGGGCGGCTGACTATGAGACGGCTCTTTCCGCCTACAGCGACATTGAAACAGCACAGGGTCACTACAATCGCGGCAACACGCTGGCCCAGATAGGAAAGTATAAAGAAGCCATCGCAGCCTACGATGAAGCCCTGGCTCAACAAGCCGAAATGGAAGATGCCATGCATAACAAGGCGGAGCTGGAAAAGCTGCTGCAACAGCAGGAACAACAGAAAAAGCAACAACAGCAACAGAATGGTAAGGATAACGAACAGCAGGAAAGTGGCGAGGGAGATTCGCAGCAGTCCAGCGGATCGGATAGACAGCAAGGTGAAGAAGGTAAAGAAGATGGTGAACCTCAGCAAGCTGACAAACAGGCCGACGGTAATGATCAAGGCAGCGATGAATCTCAGCAGGCTGAAAACAAAAATGCTGGTGATGAGCAGGGAAATGATCAGGGGAATTCACAGGACAAGGATGAAGAGCAACAGGCCAGCCAGGATCAGGGAAATTCAGCCGACGGGCAAGGTGGATCTGATCAGGATGAAAGCAGCAGTGGTGAACAACCACAATCAGCATCAACAGCCCAGGCTGCTTCGGCTTCGGATTCAGCTGAACAGTCTGACAGTACTGCAGGCGTGAGCGCTGAAGAACAAGCTACGGCAGAAATGTCACCCGATGATCAGGCAGAAGATGAAATGGCCCAGAGTCAGGCCGGCAGTCTTGAGCAGTCGGAAAATGACAATGGCAAGCCCGGAGTCCCTGGCATACAACTGGACACGGCCGAAAGTGAGCAGCAACAGGCTGATGAACGCTGGCTGGGTCGCATACCTGATGATCCCGGCGGCCTGCTGCGCAGAAAGTTTCAGTATCAATACAGTCAACGCGGGCTGCAGCAATCTGCCCCAACACAAAACTGGTAAACAGGAGAGAGCATCATGAACAGAACAGACAACACAAACTCACGACCATCCAGGGTTTTGCTATCAGCGCTAGTGCTGCTGCTTGCGATACCCGGTCATCTCTACGCTGCGGTTAGCGCCCGCCTCGACCGCAATACGGTTTATTCTGGCGAAACAGTGACTCTGCACATCACCGCTACTGGTGATGACAGGGGAATACAGCCAGACCTGGCACCTTTGTCAAAGTCCTTTGATGTACTGGGCACAGGCAGCAGCAGCCAGACGCAAATTATCAATGGCAAAAGATCAGACAAACATGAGTGGATGATTGAGCTGGCACCGCTAGTTGAAGGGGAAGTCACTGTCCCGGCAATCATGGTCGGTAATAAGCAGACAGCCCCACTCAGGCTGTCGGTCAGTGAGCAGTCCGCAATGGATAATTCTGTGCGGTCAGGGCAGCCAGGACAAAGTGGGCAGGATATTTTCATCCGCTCTGAAGTCAACGGACCGCAGAATGATCTTTATGTACAACAGCAGATCTTCTACACCACACGCATGTATTACCGCATACCGATGATTGATGGCAGCTTCAGCGCACCTGATGTTGAAAATGCGGTGGTGGAACAACTGGGTGATGACCAGCAGTTTCAGACAGTCATCGACGGACAAAGCTACAATGTCGTCGAGCGGCACTACGCTATCTTCCCGGACCACAGCGGCAAACTGACCATCGGCCCGGTCGTCTTTACCGGTCGCATGGAGTCTCAGACGACCCGGCGCCCCGACATAGATGGCAGAATGCAACAGATGTTGAGTCAAATGGGCATAGATGACAGCCTGTTTGACAGTTCATTCTTCGGTGCTGCCGGCAAACAGATCAGGCTGCGCAGTGATGCTATCACTCTGGATATCAAGCCCCGGCCGGACGGCTATACGGGTACCACCTGGCTACCTACCCCGGAACTGGTTCTACAGGACAGCTGGACCGGGTCTCTACCCGTAATCCGTGCAGGTGAACCTGTCACGCGTATCCTGATTATTGAAGCAAGGGGCCTTGAGGCGGCCCAGCTACCTGCGATTAAACAGGCAGAGTCGAATAATCTTCGCATCTACCAGGAACAGCCTGAACTAAGCAACTACAGCGATGGCAGCTGGATTAATGGCCGTAGCGAGCAAGGCTTTACCTACGTCGCCACTGAAGCAGGCAAGCTTACTATACCGGAGGTTCGCATTGACTGGTGGGACAGTGTCAATAAAGAGCAGAAGAGCACTGTATTGCCTGCCAGGGATATCACAGTAGAACCTGGCAACAGCGCTTCTGCAGCGGCTGGCACTGGCAGTAATGTGGCCATGCCCTCTTCCACCATTTCGGCAGCACAGGACAGCAAAATTGATGAGACGGGGTTAGCAGACGGATCTGAGCAGGAGGCTAAAGAATATCCGTGGCAACTACTGGCTGCCGGTGGATTGGGTATACTGCTGACACTTGCAGCACTAGCCCTGTGGCGCAGACGCTCAAAACCTGTCACCAGGGGCCCTCAGGCAACAAATAAAACGCCAGCAGTGATCAATATTGGAACCATATCGCACTCTCGAAAGGAATTGCGTGATGCCTGCGTCAAGTCCGATGCAAAAGCTGCTGCGCTCTCGCTGCTGGACTGGGCTGCCGCTACCTGGCCCGACAGGCCGCCACACAGCCTGGGTGCTATAGCAGATCGTGTAAATCATGGTGCCGATGAGATTCGGGAGCTGGAGAATGCACTGTACAGTACGGATAATAAAATCTGGGTCGGTCAACCATTGTGGACGGCATTCAAGCAAGGGTTTATCAAACTTGCAGGGTCCTCAGAAGCACAGAAAAACCCTGATGACGCGCCTCCTTTGTATCCTGACTGGAATAAGAAAGCGGGTTAAGACCAGGGTACATATCGTACTTAACTGCGGCAGCCTCATGAAGTATTTTAAATCACTTAGAGATTTGCCGCGATTAGGTGCTCGTGACTGAAGGAAACACCCATTAATGTATAAATCTGGATGTTATCAGACATTATCAATTACTGCTTACGACCCTATCTGACAGGTTATAAATCGACTACTATCGGCACGAAGAGGGCTTTTCAATCGAGTCTGACCCTGCTGGTTCGACCTTCCGGGGGGCTTGATACATCAGATGAAGCCAAAGTCAGGAGGTGCTTGCTAACTCTTTTACCGCACCGCGTGCTGCTAAACCAAACATAACTAATACCGAGCCGGTGAAAAACAGTCTGATGCCAAGAAGAATACCGATAGCCCATGCACCGGAGAGCGGAAACTGGCTCCAGATCAAAATACCAAGCAAAACAGAAAGAAGGCCGCTAAACAGAACCATTCCCCAGCCATTAGCAGGCTTAATCTGAAAGGCGAATATGGAATCTAAAATACCGGAAACGATCAGGTAAAGTGTCAGAAAAATCGTCATCGCCGCCAGGGCAGTGCCGAGATTAGCCAACATGTAGCCACCTAATGCGACGGTTAACCCACCAAGAATCACAGCAAGTACTCCCATGTCAGTCTTGAAGGCGAACAGCAGCTGACCAAGGCCACCTATAATCAACAGGACCCCGACTATCATCGCTACTGATTTGCCTGCAACGAGCGGTGATGCCATTGCAAAAATGCCTAACAGCAATATAACGACTCCTATCCAGATCGTGAGACCAGCATTCTTTTTAATTTCTTCCAGAAACTGTGATTGAATAGCTTGATTTACTACTGACATACTATTTTCTCCATATTTTAAATAGGGTAGCTGTTTCGTAAGAATACATGCCCACACTGATCGACTCAAATCTAGACTTTTACACCAGAAGGTACAATGACGAACAATTTAAGGTAAATCTGCGACCCTGGTTGCCTGATATCCCATCAGAGGATTTTTACCATCCTTTGCTTCCCCTTTTATTACCTCACCCTCAAGCTGACCATAAAATTTTACTTTATATTGAGAACATTTCTTGCCAAATATTATTTGTGTATTCTTATAGGTAATAATTGTCGCATCCACAATTACTTCGCTTCCATCTAAGGTATAAGTGCCAACGGTATAGTGATCATTACCACCTGCCCAATACTGGCCATCCTGCAGGAAGGCCGTTCCGTTCGCCTCCCAACCGTAGACTCCCAGCATTTCTATTTTCCAGATACCGTTAATACCATTCATTTTCGCTGCCTCACAATTATAGTTTTCCTGAATACACCGTCATTTTAATCCCATTTCTGGCCAACATCACTCTACCTTAAATCTATTGTCTGGTAACATTTTAAATTGATACTGCGTGATGCACGCCTGGTGGAGAGAACTATGGTGCATTGCCATAAATTTCTACCATATCAGGACGCTCAGTGAAGTAATAGTGAACCCAAATATAAACATGGTTGAATAGTGCGGCCAACAGTGCCGCCTCTGATAATAAAAGTAACCCTGGTAAATAAAGGATCATTAGACCGAAAACATACATCCCATTGTCTGTATATTTAAATATACCTTTCTTTACATAGGGCTCACTGTAGTTCCTGTCGAAATGATCAATGCCATAGGCTCTTTCAATAGTAAAATATTTTTTAACAGAATAAAAAAGGTATATAACAAATGGTACGATCAACGCAGCAATAAAATATGAAGTCATTGGCTTGATATTCAAAGTATCTTTGTTGCTTATTGCAAGAATTACAATAATTAAAAGCCGACCAGAAAATAATATTGAAAAACCTGCAGCATAAATTTTAAAAGATTTTTTTACACCAAATCGTTTTGTAAATACTCTTAGATAAAGTTCTAATCGCCACACTAGCCAGACATAAACTTGATGAACAACAGGTACTGCAATCGCCAGCCAGAACCATGATTTCGTACTTACTCCCCAGAATGAACCAGCTAGTATTTCGGGGTTGTTAGATGTGTAGTGTTGTATAGAAAATATTAGAACAACTAATGATAGTAAATGCCATATTTGATACTTAAATATTTTATCAGTTGCATTCATACGTCAAACCTTTATTTATACCGAGTCACGGTTATTCGTTTGAATATCGACATGCCCTGTTCGCACGCTGTGACGGGCTTTAATGAATGAATCAGAAGTTACTTAAAATAAGACTCAAATTCTTGTCATCGTTACAGTGCCAGCGCTCGAGCCTGTGCATACGCCTGTGTTTATATACATAGTAAAGTTACCAGACAAGGAATTTGGCCTGCCGGAGACAGAGAATTGAGTCGTCGATATCGATGTTGTGAAACTGCCATTGAATTTGTTATCAGCAATAACGCCGGTAAATTCCTTCACCAGGTCATCTCCACACGATACGAAACCAGCCGGTAAGGGATCACGTGATACGTTTGTCCCTGTCACTTTGTTACCATCCTGTGTCAGTTTGATAGTAAAGGTGCGAATTATGGGCCCTTTAGTATCAACAAAGGGAACAACACGCCAGGTCCCGGCAACATTTAAATCACCGCCATTGTTTAAATCACCGCCACCGCTACAGGCTGTTAGCCCGAACGAGGCACTTAGCAATACAAAAACTACACGTAAACTTTTCATTTTTTGTTCCTTTTTATTAGCATATTCGGCCATAGTTAAAGCCGATATTTTCAGGGAGAATAGAAATCAGGCGTTATTTCGGGGCAGTATAACAATATAAAATGGCCAGTGCTGTCCTGACTTTGCTTCAGGCTTACCCGTTCATACTACGAACCTGGGTAAGGAACGCATGAAGATGGTCACAAGTGTAATAAGCAGCACGCCAGCAATAAAAGGCCGTATTTTATGAGGTTCCTGGTCAGGTAGTTCCTCATTCATTATGTTTGTAATAATCCCGCCGGCCAATATG
>JAUWVE010000110.1 GCA_030617565.1 Gammaproteobacteria bacterium
TATATGATTCAAAAGACTAAATCCGCCGGGAGCGGATTTGAACAGGCGAAGACTGACCCGAAGGGTGCAGGCCACGGACGGCCTGCATAAATGAACTCGCCCATGAAGGGCGAAACCATCAGCAAAGTTCTAGAACAAGAACAAAAAAGAACATTCCAGTAAAAGGTGAAACCTCAACCATGCGCTAGTATAAAAAAACTCAAAGTGATGAAAAAACAGCCTCCGCCGCATCAAGCGTAATATCAATCTCCTTCTGCCCATGAGCGGATGAAACAAAGCCAGCCTCAAAGGATGATGGAGCCAGGTTTACACCATGCTCAAGCATGCCATGGAAAAATTTATTGAAACGTTCCACATCACAGGCCATGACATCTGCAAAGCAGTTTACTTGCTCGTTATCGGTGAAGAACAGGCCGAACATTCCACCTACCTGATTAAATGTCATCGCTATCCCTGCTGCCTTCGCACGTTGCTGGATCCCGCTTGCCAACTGATATGCAGTCGTTGATAAGCGATCATAAAACCCTTCTTCCTGAATATGCTCAAGCATCGCCAGGCCGGCTGTCATGGCAACAGGGTTGCCAGACAACGTACCCGCCTGATATACCGGCCCATCGGGTGCAATTTGATCCATCAAATCAGCACGCCCGCCAAAGGCGCCGACGGGCAAACCACCACCGATAACTTTACCGAGCGTCGTAAGGTCAGGAACGACTCCGTAATGTGCCTGGGCACCACCTAATGCCACACGAAAACCGGTCATTACCTCATCGAAAATGAGTATTGTACCGTGCTTGTCACAAAGCTCCCGTAAGCCCTGCAGAAAACCTGCTGCCGGTGGCACACAATTCATATTGCCGGCTACCGGTTCAACAATGATACAGGCAACACTCTCACCTTCAGTTTCTAGTACATCTGCCACTTGTTGCAAGTTGTTGTATTCCAGTGTCAATGTCAGACTGGCAAGAGCGGCCGGCACGCCCGGTGATGTGGGTACACCAAAGGTCAGTGCACCTGAACCTGCTTTCACCAGCAGGGAATCTGAATGGCCATGATAGCAACCTTCAAATTTTATTATTTTGTCCCTGCCGGTAGCACCACGCGCCAGACGAATGGCACTCATAGTGGCTTCTGTGCCGGAGCTGACCATCCTTACTTTTTGGATAGACGGCATCAGCTGACAAACAAGATCCGCCATCTGTGTTTCCAGGACGGTAGGTGCACCGTAGCCAAGCCCGGCTTCAAGCTGCTTTTTTACTGCCTCAATAACTGCGGGATGGGAATGACCCAGTATCATTGGTCCCCAGGAACCAACATAATCGATATATTCCCGTCCTTCTTCATCCCACAAACGGGCACCTGAACCACGCTTGAAAAATACCGGTGCGCCACCAACGGATTTGAATGCCCGTACCGGTGAATTCACACCGCCGGGGATATGTTTTGAGGCCTGCAGGAATAGTTCTTCGTTGTTCATTTATGGTTCAACCTGTTTACAGCAGCCGAGCTGCCTGTCTGTTCATCGAATAATGCAGTGATTTTTCTGCTGCTAAGGAGCGTGTCCGGTGTTGAAAAAATGCCGCTGATTACCGCGACGGCACTGGCACCGGATGATATCAGAATCTTCGCATTTTCTGCTACGATTCCACCTATCGCTACTACCGGCTGTTCCAATATCTTCGTTGCCTGCTGAAGAGTTTCAAGATCAGCCGCTTTTGCCTGCGGTTTTGTACCTGATAAAAAGAAACTGCCGAATGCAATATAGTCGGCACCATCATCGATCGCCTGCACTGCCCGTGGCAGACTATTGTAGCAGGATGCTCCAATCATTAGCTTCGGGTAACGCATTCTTGTTTCACTTACTGTGGCATCATCTCTGCCACAATGCACGCCATCTGCATTCACTTGCCTGGCGAGTTCTGCATCGTCATTGATGATAAATACTGCCCCTGTATGCCTGCACATTTTAGCCAGTTCAACGGCCTGCCTCAGGCGCTTTTCCTCATCACAGCTTTTGTCACGGTACTGTAAAACCCGGCATCCGCCTGCCAGCACCAGGCGAACTTTCTCAAACAACTCGTCATCATCCAGAGTCCCGGTATCGGCAATGGCATACAGGCCTTTAATTTTATTAGCAAGATGGTGCATGTTATCTAGTGTCGCGGCACAGGCGGTCGGGGATATGCTGTCCATGACCGGGCCTGAACCCTGCCCGCAAACTGTTTATGACGAACTGCTGTGCCTGTTCCAGTGCCTGTTCCATCTCCAGGCCATGGGCTAATCCGGCGGCAATGGCTGAAGCCAGGGTACAGCCTGAACCATGATATTCAAATTCCAGCCGTGGCCAGTTCCATTCTCGAAGCTTTCTGCCACGCCGATAATAACGGTTAATGACACTACTTGATTCAGCATGCGTGCCTGTAATAAGGCTGTCACTGTCACAGAATAGTGACGCGCAATCATCAGCAGATGCATGTTTACCAGCAAGCAAACGAGCTTCTGGAATATTGGGCGTAATTATTGTCGCAACAGGAAATAGTAATTCCTTGAGCGAGCCAATAAGTGAGTGTTCACTTAGGCTTTCATTGTTATTACTGCTAATCACAGGGTCTACGATTGCCTTGATTTCAGGGAGCTCCCCCAGCAACGATGAAACAACGGAAATAATCTCTCTGTTTGCCAGCATGCCGGTTTTAACAATAGCAGGAGACAGGTCGTCCAGCACAGCACGCATCTGCGCTTCGACCAAACTTGCTTCAACCGGCTGAAAACTCCTGACCTCAACAGTATCCTGAACGGTTACCGCTGTTACCACCGGTGCCGCATGACAGCCCATTGCCGACAGTGTCTGAATATCCGCACACAGGCCTGCTCCTCCTGATGGATCCATCCCGCCGATTACCATTACGACCGGAGGCGCCGCCTTGTTCATTATCATCGTTTCACCTTGTTTCACTAAGTCGGCCTGAACTCATGCACGGCCCGGGCAAGTTTTTGCTGCTGTTTTGTGTCTGTAATGCCTGCATATATAATTGCAATATAGGCCTCTGTCACTGGCATCACTCGCTCCTGTAAGTCCGGACGTAAGCGTATTATCCGCCGGGCAAAACTTGCCGGCCCTTCTGATGGTGATCTATCTATTCCTGCACGAGACAGGCGATGACAAAATTTTTGATACTGTCGAACCGCTGGATCAATTATTTTCTTTCTACGAAATAATATCCATGCCTGAATACTGACTACCAGTGAAATCAGACCCACCAGTAAAAACACCAGCTTACTCCAGTCTGTTTTCTGAAAACCCATCCAGTGAAGTAAATTGCTCTGATTTTTGGCCCCATAATCGATCACCCATTTATACCAGCGTGTGTTGACACCATCCCAGAATAATTTTACCCCCTTAATTGTTTGACTGAACAGGGACCCGGCTAAAATTGCCTGCAGCTTCTCACCCGCCACATTACCCAGCGGCTGCCCCTGTTCCATTAACTGTCGAATTGCAGATAGGCCAAATTCAATTCTTTCCGGAGCAACTGCTGAGGTCGGGTCCACCCTGACCCAGCCACTTTCCTCCAGCCACACCTCCGACCAGGCGTGGGCATCGCTTTGTCTGACAATTAAATACCCTCCCTGCTCATTCCATTCTCCCCCCTGGTATCCAATAACCACACGTGCCGGTATTCCTGCCAGCCTCATCATTGCGGTAAAAGAAGAGGCATAGTGCTCACAATAGCCCTTTCGTGTATCGAGCATAAAGGTTTGTACAGGCTTATCATCCAGTAACGGGGGTTGCAGGGTATAGAAAAATTCATTGTTCCGATAATAATCAAAAACGACTTTGATGTATTCCCTGTCACTGCCTGCCTGCCGATAAAGTTCTTCTGCCAGGTGGGCAAGCCGCTCTCCTTTGATGGAACTTTTATCAAAATTTCTCTGTAGTATATCGTCAGAAATCGTGGTGAATTTATACTCGGTCGCCGAAATCATTTGCAGTTGCTTCCGTTCACGGATTAACCCGCTGCTACGCAAGGTCTGTCCTTTCCCCCATTTAAGTGCAGCGGACTTGCTCACCGGCATGTCGAGTGCAAAGATCCATTTTTGATTTGATGGCTCCTGAAGAATTGAATATTCAATCGCACTCTCTTTTGCATAGCTTATCGGTGTAGCAACTGCCATAGCTAACCGGCTTTCTTTCCAGACCCCCTGTTCATAGTTTTCCAGTACCAGGCCGCGCCAGTAGCGCTGTTTTGCAGCAGGAAGCCTGCCATTAAACTCCACACGAAACGCCACTTTTTCACTCTGGTTCAATTCATTGATGCTGCCCGGTTTCATCGTATCTGACATTCCTGTCAGTCCGGAGTGACTGTCACCGGGCAGTCCAAACAGCCCCCCCGGCAGACGGGGAAATAACAGGAATAGCAATATAGCCACCGGCAATCCCATCATTACCATGCCCGCAGCACGCTTCAGCATAAGGAAGGGTTTTTCTCTGTTACTATGATTCAAGTACATCATGACCGTGAAAAGGATGATAAGCACGGCCATCAAATAAACTCCCAGCCACAGAGATTGTGAATAGAGAAAGCTTGTCATGGCAATAAACAGACAGAGAAATACGACCAGCATGTAATCACGCATGGTCTTCAGCTCAAGGAATTTCAACATCGTCAATGCCACCAGCATAGCAACGCCTGCATCACGCCCAAGCAGTGTATGGTAATGCTGAAAAAGAAAAAATAACACGCTGAAAATTATTATTATTCGAAAGATGCTGCCGGGAGACTGCCAGTTTGCTGTAATAATTTTGTAACGCCAGCCAAAGGCAAATATCGCAAGCACAGCAAACCCTGCCGGCAAGCGGCCCAGGTGCGGGCTCATTGACAGTAGCAAAGCAATAAACAAAGAATATAATGCCTGCCTGTCTGGCTTGAGCTCCTGACCGGTGCTGATATGAAATTTTTGTTTTATCAAAACAACGCCAAAACTTTTAAACACTCTGACATATGTCTTTCATCATTTGCTGGCAATAGTTTTTGCCCGGGCAGATCCAGCCCAAAACTTATTCCCTGTGCCCCCGCTTCTATCACCCAGCGGGTAAGCAGGCTGATTCGATGTTCCCTGTCTCCATACGTATCATCCCAGTGGAAGGTCATTTCAGGCATTTCTCCACCGACAAACTCCTTACAGTACAACCCCTTGCCTCTGGCATAGGCTTTCCAGTCTATGTGCTGCGGTGAGTCGCCTTTCCTGAATATTCTCAAACCTGAATAGTCATCATGGCTGGTTTTCCTCAGTACCGGCTTCGGACTATTCCCG
>JAUWVE010000063.1 GCA_030617565.1 Gammaproteobacteria bacterium
CCGACCTGGAAGCAGTTCAGTATTGCTGAAATTGATAAGTGGTTTATGCGGGGACAATAAAGGAAAGGCGGTTTTATGTATTACGTTATATGTAAAATCCAGGTCGTAAATCTGAGACTTTTTTTCGGCGCGAGGGCGCGCCTCCCACAAAATTTACAAACCATGTATGGACCCCCTGTGGGAGGCGCGCCCTCGCGGCGAATGAGTTTTGCACTTTATTGTTGAATGCATTCAATATTGATTCCCTGATGCGGCAAACTAACTATTCATGATTGAAAATAACACCAAACCCACCGCCATCTTCCTGATGGGTCCAACCGCCGCTGGCAAAACTGGCCTGGCTATGCGTATTGCTGACTATCTGCCTGCTGGTTTGATCAGTGTTGATTCCGGGCAGGTCTATCGCGGGATGGATATCGGTACTGCAAAGATCACGGCAAAGGAAATGATGGACTATCCGCATGCCCTGATAGATATACGGGAGCCTGGCAAACCCTATTCAGCGGATGAGTTTCGTGCTGATGCCCTGCAATTGATGAATGACTATCATACTCAGGGCAGGGTTCCACTGCTGGTAGGGGGAACCATGTTTTATTTTCGGGCGTTGCAGTATGGTCTGCCGGATTTGCCTGCTGCCGATGAATCAGTGCGGGAAAAACTGCTGCTAGAGGCGGGAAAAATCGGTTGGCAGGCCCTGCATGACCGTTTGTCTGAGATAGACCCTGAATCCGCAAAGCGGATAAACCCCAATGACCGGCAGCGAATACAGCGTGCACTTGAAATCTATGAGCTTAGCGGCATCACTGCTACACAACACGCCAGCAACAGATTGCAGGAGATTCCGTGGAAAATTATTAAAATTGGGATATGGCCGTCTGAGAGAAGTCTGCTGCACGAAAATATTGAAAAAAGGCTGAGCCAGATGTTCGATCAGGGTTTTGTTGATGAAGTCAGGCTGCTGCAGGCACAGGGGCTGGAAAGCAGCCTGCCTGCCATGCGTACAGTAGGATACCGTCAGGTTCTGGAGCATCTTGAAGGGAAAACCAGTTATGAAGAAATGCGCCTGCGTTGCCTTTACAGCACACGTCAATTGGCAAAACGACAGCTAACCTGGCTAAGGAAAGACCCGGAGCTAAAGTGGTTTGACAGCAAAAAAGAAGATTATCCTGAAAAAGTCTTGGAATTTGTACAAAAAACGACTAGTGTTCTGGGGTGTGCCTGCTGATTTTGTGCATAGAGGATTGCTATAAAACATCATGGCAATAGAGTGAGGTGAGAAGGGTTGTTGATTTTCTGGAAACTGACCGGACATATCATACACATTAAGGGTATCAAGCAAGTGGCAGCACATTTTAGACAATACTGAAAACAATAAATAATTATTAAGGAGTAACAAAATGTCACAACAAAAAGGGCAATCACTACAAGACCCATATCTAAATACGCTCCGTAAGGAAAGGGTACCCGTTTCTATTTTTCTGGTTAATGGTATTAAGTTGCAGGGGCAGATAGAATCCTTCGATCAATTCGTCGTGCTGCTAAAAAATACGGTCAGTCAGATGATCTACAAGCACGCCATTTCAACGGTAGTGCCTTCTCGGGCAGTAAAACTTCAACTCGACGACTCGGATGATAGTGCCGGCAATCAGTGATCTAACAGAAGATTCAAGCCCACGATCCATAGCAGATCTATCGATAAATGATGGTGCAGAACCGGCCGTCCTTGTCCATATTCATTTCAATCGCCAGCGTGATGAGGAATCTCTCGCAGAGCTGAATCTGCTTGCCCGTTCGGCAGGCGCCTTGCCGGTAGCACAGATTACCGGCAGTCGGCGCAGCCCTGACCCGGCTTTGTTTGTCGGCAAGGGCAAGGCTGAGGAGATACACCGGATATTGAAAGATTCCGGTGCAGAGCTGGTGCTGATCAACCATATCATTTCACCGGTTCAGGAAAGAAACCTCGAACGTGCCCTGGAGTGCCGTGTTATTGATCGCACAGGACTGATTCTAGATATCTTCGCCACCAGGGCGAAAAGTCACGAAGGGAAGTTACAGGTAGAGCTTGCCCAGCTTCGTCATTTATCAACCCGTTTGATCAGAGGCTGGACCCACCTTGAGCGTCAGAAAGGTGGCATAGGACTCAGAGGGCCGGGTGAAACCCAGTTGGAAACTGATCGTCGATTACTGGGTCAGCGGATAAAATCTCTGCGAGCGCGCCTGGAAAAGGTCAGAAAACGTCGCTCGCAGAGGCGCAAAGCCAGAAAGAAGATCCCTGTTGCCACGGTGTCACTGGTGGGATATACCAATGCCGGAAAATCATCAATTTTCAATTATCTAACCGGTGCCGGGGTGTATCAGGCCGATCAGCTGTTTGCCACCCTGGATCCCACCATGCGGCGGCTGGACCTGCCCAACGCCGGGCATGTCATCCTGACAGACACCGTTGGGTTTATTAGCCACCTGCCGCATTCACTGGTAGAGGCTTTTCATTCTACGCTGGAAGAGGTCAGCGATGCGGCCTTATTGCTGCACGTTGTTGATCGCTCATCCGATCGCCGAAGTGAAAATATCGAACAGGTGAATGAAGTCCTGAAGGAAATTGGGGCCAGCGATATTCCGGTTATCACGGTTTTCAACAAGGTAGACCTGGTGGACCGTGAGGCGGGTCTGGAAAGAAATGAAGATGGCGTTATAACAAAGGTATGGCTGTCAGCCCACAGCGGTGAAGGAATGAAGTATCTGCAGCAGGCGGTTGATGAGCATTTCAGCCGTTTACGTTTTCGCCAGACCATTACGGTTCCTGTCGCAGAAGGCGGTTTGCGGGCGAAAATATTCCAGCGCTTCAGTGTCCTGAATCAATCGATGCATGAGAATGGAGACTGGGAAATGGAAATTGAGGGAAGCCAGGCAGATCTGGCCTGGTTGCACAGGGAAACCCCAGGGGAAAGCTTAAAGGGGAAAGCTTAAAGAAGAAAGCAAGCGTCATTCCGGCATATGCTGGAATCCCGGTTTTTTGTCTAAGACCAACGAAAATCAAAAATATTCGCTGCGGGGTCGCGCCTCCCACAAAAATCTCAGCCCCTTTTCCCTTTAACCTTTCCCCTTTAACCTTTTTTAACTATGCGAAAGCAGAAATTCAAGATAGAATCCCTCGTCCTTGAATAGTAATAGGAGTAACATCAGCCATGCCATGGAATCAACCTGGTGGCTCAGACGGAAAAGACCCCTGGGGAAATAAAAATAACCAGGACGGTCCGCCCGATCTCGACGAAATCGTAAAAAATCTGCAGAAAAAATTTAGTGGCCTTTTCGGTGGTGGTAGTGGAAGCGGCCGTGAGGCTGGCAGCGGTAGTGGCGATGGTAAATCGTTTGGTATCGCTGGTGTGCTGGTGGTGCTGGTGCTGCTTGTCGGTGTCTGGCTGGCTACCGGCTTTTATACTGTCCAGCAAGGCGAAACGGGAGTCATTCTGCGTTTTGGGAAATTCCAGCAATCTACTTCAGCCGGTTTGCACTGGCATTTTCCCGCACCTATAGAATCAAAAATCATTGTTAATACTGAAAAAGTGCAGACGGTTGAGGTCGGATATCGCTCCACGATCAACAGTTCCAGGCAAACAGTACAGCGAGAATCACTGATGCTGACTGAAGACGAAAATATCATTGATATCGCCTTTGCCGTTCAGTACCGAGTTGCTGATGCCAATAAATTTCTTTTCAATGTCAGCGACCAGATGGATGTTTTGGTTCGTTCATCTACTGAAGCGGCTGCCAGGGAAGTCGTCGGCAAGACTTCAATGGATGATGTAATTACCAGTGGTCGATCAATCGTAGCTAGCGAGACCAGTGGGATATTGCAACGCATCCTTGATCGTTATGAATCCGGTATAGAGGTCGTGTCAGTTGATATGCAGCACGCTTTGCCCCCACAGGAAGTAAAACCTGCCTTTGATGATGCAGTGAAAGCCCGTGAAGATGAAGTGCGCTACAAGAATGAAGCAGAAGCCTATTCAAATGACATCATTCCAAGAGCTCGGGGTAAATCGGCGCGTATTATTCAGGAATCTGAGGCCTACAAGGCAACGGTAATTGCCCAGGCTGAAGGTGAGTCCTCTCGCTTTACCAGTATTCTCAAAGAGTTTAACGCTGCTCCAGATGTGACGCGTGAACGTATGTTTATAGAGAGCATTGAACAAGTCCTCGGTGGCAGTAATCTTGTAATGGTTGACCAGAAGAACAGTAACAACATTATGTACCTGCCTCTTGATCGTATGCTGAATCGTTATGAAACCAGGGATATCGTTACAGGTACCACGATGCCCAGTGATTCATTAAATGAAGTCAGAAAGAAACTTGATGAATACCGGCAGCGTGATGGCCGGTCTAGCCGTACAGACAGGAGATAGCGCATGTCATCTAAATTACCAGTAATAGCTATTATTCTGTTCGTTCTGGCATTGATCGCCTCAGGCATCTTTTACACTGTTGATGAAAGGGAAAGAGCTATTGTCTTCAAATTCGGTGAAATTATTCGTGCCGATGACAAACCCGGCCTGCGGATAAAAATGCCGTTTATCAATAATGTCCGGTATTTTGATGCACGGGTGCAAACCATGGATGCTGATCCTGAACTGTACATCACTGTGGAAAAGAAAGGCCTGGTCGTCGATTCGTTTGTTAAATGGCGCATCATCGACACCACGCAGTATTTTGTTTCTGTGGGTGGCCAGTCAAGCACTGCCAGCAAGCGATTACGCCAGTTGGTTAATGATGGACTTAAGACCGAATTTGGCAAGCGCTCAGTGACCGATGTCATTTCCGGTGATCGTGACGTGATAATGAAGATCGTGCAGGAAAATACCAACCGTGAAGCAGAGAAATACGGTCTCGAGGTCATCGATGTACGCCTGAAGCGTGTCGATCTGGTGCCGGAAATATCCCAGTCTGTTTATGACCGAATGGAAGCAGAGCGTGGCAGGGTAGCGAAAGACTATCGAGCCCGCGGTGCGGAAACTGCAGAACGTCTGCGCGCTGATGCAGATCGCCAGTCACAGATCATCGTTGCCGAAGCTGAGCGTGAAGCCCAGATCAAGCGAGGTGAAGGTGATGCTGAGGCAACGCGTATTTATGCTGAAGCCTATTCTCGGGATACAGAGTTCTTTTCTTTTTATCGTAGTCTGGAAGCCTATAAAAATACCTTTAAGGATAAGGATGCGATGATGGTTATTGACCCGGAAAGTGAATTCTTCAAGTACCTGAAAAATCCGGTTCAATAAACGATTTACAAAATTGATAATGGACTGGAATGACCTCTTTACTGCGATTGCCCTGTTGCTGATATTTGAGGGCATACTGCCTTTCCTGAATCCTGACAGGTATCGCAAGATGCTGGAGATGATGGAGAAGATCAGTAATAGTCAATTGCGAACAATGGGTCTGATTGTAATGGTAGTCGGTGCAGTGCTGTTGACCCTTGTTCGAAACGGGTCAGGATCCTGACATTGTGTTATGAGTAATGCTAATCCATCTTTGAGCCATGGTGATCGCTGGCTGCTGCCAATCGGTGTCGAAGAAACGCTGCCGACAGAAGCTGCTCAAATAGAAAGCCTGCGCCGAAAGGTGCTGGACCTGCTTGATAGCTGGGGCTACGACCTGGTGATGCCACCGTTGATGGAATATCTTGATTCCCTGCTCACAGGGGTAGGGCACGGCCTGGAAATTGAAACCTTTAAACTGACGGACCAGGTGAGCGGAAGAATGATGGGTGTGCGTGCAGACATGACGCCGCAGGTTGCCCGCATCGATGCCCATTATTTACACAATGACGGGGCAAACCGTCTTTGTTATTTCGGGCCGGTGCTGCGTACTCGACCGGATTGCCTGGGCTGTTCGCGTGTCCCGTTACAGCTCGGCGCCGAGTTGTTCGGTGTGAAAGGCTACCAGGCCGATATAGAGATTGTTGAGCTGCTGGTAGAAACACTGCATACCATAGGGCTTGATAAGCTGCATGTTGATCTTGGTCACGTGGGAATATTTCAGGCACTGGCAGCAGCAGAGGGCCTGAATACTGATGCTCAGGATCAACTGGTAGAGGTGATCAGTAGTCGTGCCGGAGATGATGTAGCACAGCTTTGTCAATCACTGGGCTTGTCAGAAAATGCCTCAGAACTGTTTATTTTAATGACGGCAAGCAGTGGCGAGGTAGATAGTCTGTCCGGGCTGGTAGAAAAATATTCTGCGGTCTCAGAAGAAGTGAAAGCAGCCTTTCAAAACCTGTCCCGCATAGCAAGCAGTTTGAAAAAGCGTCTGCCAGCTACACGTCTCTACTATGATCTCGCTGAGCTAAAAGGAAAGAGTTACCACAATGGCCTGGTTTTCTCTGTCTACACTCAAGGTTCTGGCCGGGCAATAGCCTACGGTGGGCGCTATGATGATATCGGGATCGATTTTGGCAGAGCCAGAGCGGCAACCGGCTTCAGTCTTGATCTTCGTGCCGTTTCCGGGCTGAGCAAACAATCTGATACAGATGCGGCAGACGCGTCTACAATTATTTGTGCGCCGGATAATGACGACCCTGAACTCCTGGATGCAGTCAAAAAGCTGCGTCTGGATGGCCAGCGGGTTGTTTATTGTTATGACAATGAACAAACTGATACTGATGGTAAAAACACGGCTAATCTGGTCAGACAGGATGGCAAGTGGATAGTGCAATAAGCAGTATATAAGTATCTTTAATCACACACATGAAAGTACAACTGGGGTTATGCGGGTATAGTTATGGGTAAAAGTGTCGTTCTGATAGGAACTCAATGGGGTGATGAAGGCAAAGGCAAGATAGTTGACCTGCTGACAGACCGTGCTGATGCCGTCGCACGTTTTCAGGGTGGCCACAATGCTGGCCATACCCTGGTAATAGATGGTGAGAAGACCGTGCTGCACGTCATACCTTCAGGTATCCTGCGTGATAATGTCGACTGTCTGATTGGTAATGGTGTCGTTTTATCTCTGGCGGCGATGGAAGAGGAATTGCTGCAGGTCGAAGCAAAAGGAATCGATGCTCGCTCGCGGGTAAAAATATCAGATGCGGCGCCGATCATCCTGCCACACCATGTCGCACTGGATCAGGCCCGTGAAATTGCCCGCGGCAACAAGGCTATTGGTACAACAGGGCGAGGCATCGGGCCAGCTTATGAAGACAAGGTTGCCCGCCGTGGTTTACGCGTAGGTGATATGGCAAACCCGGACGCCTTTGCAGAAAAATTACGCCATGTGATGGAATATCACAACTACATGCTTGAACATTACTTCAAACATGAAACTGTTGATTATCAGAAGTCACTCGATGAAACACTGGCACTGGGTGAAAAACTAAAGCCAGTGATTGCCGATGTACCGGCCTTGCTCGACAAATATCGCCGTGACGGCAAATCCATTATGTTTGAAGGCGCCCAGGGCATGCTGCTGGATATCGATCATGGAACTTACCCCTATGTTACGTCCTCAAATACCATCGCCGGCAATGCCTCCAGCGGCACCGGAGTAGGGCCCTCTACACTGGATTACACACTTGGCATCGTCAAGGCCTACACCACCCGTGTCGGTGGCGGCCCGTTCCCGACCGAACTGTTCGATGAAGATGGTGATGGCAATCACATGGGCGTCAATGGAGCCGAGTTTGGCGCCACCACAGGTCGTAAACGCCGTTGCGGCTGGCTTGATGCTGTTGCCCTTAAACGCTCACGTCAGGTCAATGGTTTTACCGGGCTGTGTGTCACCAAGCTTGATGTACTTGATGGCCTGAAGACACTGAAAATTGCTACGGCCTATAAACTTGACGGTGAGTTAATTTATGACACACCGGGCGATGCAGATCGCCTGGAGCGCTGCGAGCCGGTATATGAAGAAATTGCAGGCTGGTCAGAATCAACCGCTGGTGCAAAGTCATATGACGACCTGCCAGCCAATGCCAAAGCCTACCTGAAACGGATCGAGGAACTGGTAGAAGCGCCTGTTGATATTATTTCGACCGGGCCTGATCGCGAAGAGACGATTATTCTGCAGCATCCGTTTGATTGAAAATGGCGGATTTAGGACTAAGGGCTAAGGACAAAGGACAAAGGACAAAGGACTAAAGACTAAAGGGCACCTCTATATATTCATGAATAATCATCTTGAATCCAAAAATCGCCATCTCTGCGTTAAGAACCTTCGCAATAGCTAGCTATTACGTGCGTTTCTTGCCTTGATCTGGCGAATTATGAATCCAATTTGTATCATCC
>JAUWVE010000182.1 GCA_030617565.1 Gammaproteobacteria bacterium
GGTATGCTCAGTTTCCTGCTGTTTGCCGGCGCACTGCACGTTGATCTGAACCGACTGTCGGAAATGAAATGGATAGTTGGTATGCTGGCCACTATCGGTGTGCTGCTCTCCACCCTGATTGTGGCATCGCTGGTCTGGTCAATCGCATGGCTGCTGGATTTGCCGCTGAGCTTTATTCATTGCCTGCTATTTGGCGCATTGATTTCGCCTACCGATCCTGTTGCAGTTATCAGTACCCTGAAAACACTGGGCGTCCCCGCTACACTGGAAACTAAAATTGCCGGAGAGTCGCTGTTCAACGATGGTGTTGGTGTGGTCCTGTTTCTGGTGATATTTAATATCGCCTACAGCAGCGAGCCCATGCAGGCTGTTGAAGTGGCCGAGCTGTTTATAACGGAAACTTTGGGTGGCGCATTATTTGGACTGTTAGCGGGTTATATTACCTACCGCATGCTGCGGCGGGTTGATAACTATCAGGTTGAGATTATTCTTTCTCTCGCGCTGGTGATGGGCGGCTATGCCTTTGCAGAAGCCTGGCATTTGTCTGCCCCGATAGCAATTGTAGTGGCAGGTTTGCTTATTGGTAACCACGGGCGTCAATTCGCCATGTCAGAGCAAACGCGCGAGCATCTTGATACCTTCTGGGAACTGGTTGATGAAATTCTTAATGCCGTGCTATTTGTATTGTTGGGCCTCGAGATTTTATTGATTATTCCATTGTCAACCAATGCATTGCTGTTGGCAATAACCGCTATCCCGATAGTCCTGTTGTCGCGCTTTATCAGTGTTTCTATTCCCATTTCAATCTTAAGATCAAACTACCAGTTTTCTCCGGGGGTCATAAAAATTCTCACCTGGGGTGGCCTGCGAGGGGGTATCTCGGTCGCGCTGGCATTAACCTTACCTGCCGATGAGGTGCGTTCGTATCTTCTGCCAATGACCTATGCCGTGGTTGTGTTCGCCATGCTGGTACAGGGCCTGACACTTGGACGAGTGGTTAGAAAGCAATTAGCTCAGGCATCCTGAAATCATTTTCACATAATGCGTGGAAATAATCGCTGGATTTTCGTATAGTCTGCCCCCCGACCAGGGTTTATTGAGGGAGAGACCGGTTGCTGAGGAGCATCAGTGCCGGCGCCGAAGGCGCAACCCGCCCGGAATCGCTCAGGCAAAAGGACCACAATAAACCGTCGGCTCTGGAGAGCTGTCTTCAGCATATTTTGCAGAAGACACACCGAAGGGGGTAAATCTCTCAGGTGAACGGACAGATGGGCGAATGACAGTACGGGCTAAGCCTTCTGTCAGGGGACCCATATAACTCCAGGAGCTTGCATGACAGCTAAACAAACACCGCTTTATCAACAGCATATTGACGCTGGTGCAAAAATCGTCGATTTTTCCGGCTGGCAAATGCCTATCCACTACGGTTCACAACTTGAAGAGCACCATGCAGTACGCCAGTCTGCCGGTGTGTTCGATGTCTCACACATGAATGTAGTCGATTTGCATGGCAGTGGGGGCAAAGCCTTTTTGCGCTATCTACTCGCCAATGATGTCGACAAGCTGAAAACTCCGGGTAAGGCATTGTATAGCTGTATGCTGACGGATGATGGTGGCATCATCGATGATCTAATTGTTTATTATATGAATGAAGACTGGTATCGAATAATTCTCAATGCCGGCACACATGATAAAGTTATGAAGTGGATAAACAGCCAGTTGCCTGATTTTCCAGATATAAGCCTTAACGAAAGACCTGAGCTGGCTATGCTTGCGATACAGGGACCACAGGCGATCGAGAAATTTTCTTCCCTGTTAGCCGATGAGGCCAGCAACAGGGTAGCGAATCTGTCTGTGTTTCATGCCTGTGAAATAGACGGGATATTCATCGGCCGTACCGGTTATACCGGGGAGGATGGGGTAGAGGTGATCCTGCCCGCTGATGATGCAGTTGATCTGTGGCAGCAGCTGATGACGGTTGATGTAAAACCAATAGGATTAGGTGCACGGGATACTTTACGACTTGAAGCCGGGATGGCGCTTTACGGTCTGGATATGGATGAAACAACTTCACCATTGGTGTCGGGTCTTGACTGGACGGTTGCCTGGCAGCCGGAAGAGAGGGGCTTTATTGGTCGTAAAGCACTGCAAACAGCAAAACAGAAAGGCCTTGAACAACGCATTGTTGGATTGCTGCTGACAGGCAGGGGCATACTGCGCTCTCATCAGAAGGTGAAGTTTACTGACGGCAGCAGCGGCGAGACTACCAGCGGCAGCTATTCACCGACCCTGGAAAAATCAATAGCATTAGCCCGGGTGCCGGCTGCGGTAAAAGTCGGCGACAGCTGCGAAGTGGATATACGCGGTCGTTGGATATCCGCAGTTGTTGTTAAATACCCGTTTGTCCGCAATGGCAAGTCGATGCTAAATACATAACATACCTGGTATAAAGGAGAAGAGTAGTGAGTAATGTCCCGCAGGAATTGAAATATACAAAGTCACATGAGTGGGTTCTGGCCGGCGATGATGGCCAGGTAACAATCGGTATCACTGACCATGCACAGGAGCTGCTGGGAGACATGGTTTTTATTGAGCTGCCTGAGATAGATAAGGAACTGGCTGCCGGTGATGAATGTTCAGTTGTCGAATCGGTAAAAGCCGCGTCAGATGTCTATGCGCCGATTGCCGGTACGGTGGTAGCGGTCAATGAACAACTTGTTGATGCGCCGGAGCTGATTAATGAAGATCCTTACGGCGAAGGCTGGATGTTTCGTCTGCAGATAGCGGATGTTGACGAGCTGGATGGTTTGATGGATGCCGAGGCTTATGAAGCCATTGAAGCGGAAGAGTAGCCGTAGGAGC
>JAUWVE010000211.1 GCA_030617565.1 Gammaproteobacteria bacterium
CCCCTGATCGCAGAAAATAAGCTTGAACCGGTAATTCACTCTGACTGGCAACTGGACATATTAGAGGGCATCCAGCAGGAATCAGGACTCGTGGTCTGGTTGAAAATCGATACCGGGATGCACAGGCTGGGTTTTGCCGCCGAACAGTTTAGTTCGGTATTCAAGCGCCTGTCGGCAATGAAATGCATCAAGCGTGTCTCAGTAATGTCGCATCTGGCAGATGCTGATCGACGTGATGAGCCCAAGACGGCTCGTCAGCTGAAACAATTTCTTGCCCTGACAGAATCTTCTGGTTCAGAGCTCAGCATGGCCAATTCCGCCGCTGTCCTTGGCCATCCGGAATGCCACCTTGACTGGGTTCGGCCGGGAATCATGCTCTATGGTTCCTCACCCTTTACAGGTTTATCAGCCAGCAGCCTGGATCTTAGGCCAGTCATGTCTCTAAGGTCTGAAATAATTTCAATAAAAAATTGTAATAAAAATGATGCCGTTGGCTACGGCAGCAGTTGGCATTGCCCACAGGACATGAAGATTGGTGTAGTCGCCTGCGGTTATGGCGATGGTTATCCACGACACGCACCGTCAGGAACACCGGTAATGGTTGCAGGAAAACTGACTCAATTAATAGGCAGGGTGTCGATGGATATGATTACTGTCGATTTACGTGGAATTGATTCTGTGACAACAGGCAGCCTGGTAGAACTATGGGGCATGGATGTAAGCGTCGATACTGTTGCACAAATGGCTGGTACGATTTCGTATGAGTTAGTTTGCGGTGTTGCGAAAAGGGTAAAGCGACAGGAAGTCCTACATGGCTAAAGCAAAATCACTTTATGTCTGCTTAGACTGCGGTGCCCAATCTCCCCAATGGGCCGGGCAATGTAACCAGTGCGGCAGCTGGAACAGTTATCAGGAAGAAGTTAGCGCATCGCTAGTTGGTAAGGAAAGCTCAAAGGGCTTACGATTTGTGAGCTTCGCCGGTAAGCAGAAAATCGTTACCTTGTCAGATATCAGCGCAGAAGATACTCGTCGTTTTTCCTCAACAATTAACGAACTTGACCGCGTACTGGGTGGCGGTATCGTCAATGGTTCGGTGGTTCTGATTGGTGGTGATCCGGGAATAGGGAAATCGACCCTGTTGTTGCAGTCACTGGCTAATGTTAGCCAGTCTATGCCTGCTCTCTATGTCTCCGGTGAGGAATCAGTCCAGCAAATTGCCTCTCGATCCGAGCGCCTGGGGCTGGATGCCAGCAAATTGCAATTTATGGCAGAAAACAAGGTAGAAGCAATCATTGATGCAGCAACAAAGGTGAAACCTGCAGTGATGGTCATTGATTCCATACAGACGCTGTTCACTGATGTTCTACAATCAGCTCCCGGCAGCGTTTCACAGGTGCGAGAAACGGCTGCGCTACTAGTCAGATACGCCAAACAAACGGGTGTATCCGTGATACTTGTCGGTCACGTAACCAAGGAAGGAGCTCTGGCTGGTCCACGTGTACTGGAACATATGGTTGATACAGTCCTTTATTTTGAAGGCGACAGCGGCAGTCGTTTTCGACTTGTACGGGCTATAAAAAATCGCTTCGGACCTGTCAATGAAATTGGTGTATTTGCCATGCAGGACGATGGCCTGCATGAAGTCAGCAACCCCTCAGCGATGTTTCTCGGGCGCAAGGAATCATTATCGCCAGGCAGTGTAGTGCTTGCCAGCCAGGAAGGAACACGTTCTTTGCTGGTTGAGGTGCAGGCGCTGGTTGATGACAGCCAAATGTCTAACCCGAGGCGCCTCTGCGTTGGGCTCGATGGAACCCGGCTGGCGATGATACTCGCCGTCCTGCATCGACATGCCGGTTTGCAGATTGGCGGCCAGGATATTTTTGTCAATGTAGTAGGAGGCGTCAGGGTGCTGGAGCCGGCCTCGGATCTGGCAGTCGCCCTTGCTATAATATCAAGCTTCCGCGATCACACACTGACCAAAGATATGGCTGTATTTGGTGAATTGGGGCTGACAGGTGAAATTCGCCCGGTGCAGCGTGGAGATCAACGACTTCGTGAAGCGATCAAACTCGGGTTTACCACTTTGCTTGTACCTGAAGCTAATATGCCACAGAAAAAAGAAAAAGGGATCAAGTTGGTTCCATTAAAGCACGTCAGAGATATTCAGGAATTTTTCTAGTACATTATCATTTGAAATCACGTAATAATTGAGGAGACCCATGATACGTAAATGCCTTTTTCCGGCAGCAGGTTACGGTACGCGTTTTTTACCGGCAACCAA
>JAUWVE010000077.1 GCA_030617565.1 Gammaproteobacteria bacterium
CGACGCTGATATCAGCACCATCCAGTTGCACCTTCAGTATGTTCTGTTTGAATACCGTGGCCGGTTCTCCCAGGCTGGCAACGGGCAGTTGCAATGTTGCTGCCCCATTAAAGTGCGGTGCCCGTATGTCACCCTGCCATGTCAGTTCTGTACAGAGGCTGGCGTCAGTCTGGTTCAGGCAGAGACGGCTCAGTTGCCCATCATTCCGGGTAATTCTCAATGCACTGGTCTCGGTAGTCTGCCACTGACCCAGGTCAGCATGATCGAGGGCCAGGCGCTCGATATCAGCGCTAAGTGTGTCATCGCCCAGCCCTCCCTTCATGCTCAATTCTATGCCGCCACGGTTGGCCTCAATCAGTCTCAGGTCGAGTCGTGCATCACGCAGAGTGCCCTCCAGCCGCATGTCGCCGTCGAACTCGTTGCCGGCAACATGGGCTTTTTCCACCCGGGTGGAAATCAGCATCGGCGCTTCGGGTGTCAGGCTGGAATCGAGCTTTACCTCGGCATCGATTCGCGCCACCTGATGATCACCAGCTATCAGGTTGGTGCCATTGACTGTCAGCTTGATAGCGGGACGCATGCGCTCACCGAGCAGTTCACCTTCACCCTGGAGCTGGCCGGCCAAGCCGGGCCACAACTCGCCAAAATCCGGGATGTCGACCTGGAACTGCGCCAGATCCTGACGTTTCTCGTCGGGCGTCACCGTTATGTTGGCCTGACCCGACTTCACATCCAGCATGGGGTAGCCCTCACCGCTCAGGGGTACACGGGCATCGAGTTGCCATGGGCGCAAAATCTGATCGAAGAGCACATCACCTGTAGCTTCGAGCCTGGCGATTTCACCGTCACCCGTACTACTTCCCTGCAGATTGACAGTGACGTCGGGTAAGTCGGCAGACACATCCTGCTGCAGATTAAGCTGTGCCATCGAAAACCCGGCACGCCAGACTGGCGCTTTTAAAGGATGGTCCACCTCAATGTCGAATATCGCCTGTGCCGGGCTGCTTAGCGCAGCCTTAAGATGTAACTGGTCAGTATCACCATTCAGCGTGGCCGCTCCTGTCAGCGGCTGCAACAGTTCCGGTGACTGCCAGTTCCACTCCAGCTGTACTCCGCTCACCGATACTTTTTGTAAATCTGCTGACCCGCTGGCGTTTGCCGTCAGGTGGGGCATCTGCAACTCGACATGAGCCAGATTGAGCTGCTGAGATTCAAGGGTGGCCTGTCCGGAGAGCTGCTCGATCGGATACACCTTGTCGCCGCTGTTCACCTGCAGCGAAGAAACATCCAGCATCTCGAGGTGGACATCCGGCAACCAGCTAGGTCTATCTTTCGCATGGCGGTCATCCGTATCACTGCCGACGATCGTGACCTGGCCATTTACGAGCCCGAGTCGCTCGATGTTAATAAGGCCACTCAGCAGGTCAAGTGGATGCCATACCAGTTCGGCCTGTTTTAGCTTGATTTCAAATGTGGGCGCATCAACCCAGGTCTCGTGCAAAACGAAATGCCCGAACAGCCTGCCCTCGACAGCACCGGCGCCAAGACTGACCTGGTCGCCAGCTAAACGATCAGTCAGTTGCAGCACAACCCTGAGGCCTGCCGTCGTACCGAGTAGAAAGATCAGGCTGGCCAGCAGACCGATTATTACAACGATGCTTGCACGTTTGAACAATGTCACAGGTCCGGCCTCAATGTCACATGCAGTCGCCAGGGCCGATCCGGCTTGCTCAAGGCATTTGCAACATCAATTCTGAATACACCGAACGGCAGCTTCAGGCGCAGACCCACACCGGCGCCGTGGGCCAGCTGAACGGCATCGTCGGCAAAGAAAGCAGTACCGGCATCCCAGAAAACGGCCGCCCCGACCATGGGCTTGAAATAATGCTCATATTCGATGGTACCGAAGACGAGGGAGTCGCCACCGGTGAGACTGCCATTTTCATTGTGAGGGGCGAGTGATTCAAATTCATAACCGCGCACAGAGTTGTCGCCACCTGCATAGAAACGCAGCTGCTTGGGCAGCACACTGAAATCATCAACCAGTATTCTGCCAACACGTCCGCGCAACAACAGGCGGTCGTGCTCAATCACCGGCAGGATCAGATTTGCCTTGAGCTGGGCCTGCAGAAACGATTCGCTGGAAACAATACTTTGCGATGCACCGATGAGGTTTATAGCCAGCTGCCAGGCGCTACGCGGGAACAAAGGGTTGTCGGCGCGAGCATATGACCAGCCTGCCGTTGGAGCCAGAAAGCTGCCCTCACTGAATTCATCATCGAGTTCATTATCCACTGAAAACAGCCACAGACCGTATTGCCAGTCATTGAGACCATGCTTCCAGACTCGACTTACATCGATGCCATTTACGAGGCTCTTCAGATCCTTATCGCGCCTGTCATTATATTGATAGGTAAAGTGCAAGCTTTCTGCATACGGTCGAGCCAACGGAATCTCGTAGTCAAACAGCGCCAGTCGCTTTAGATCTGCATAATCAATCAGGACATCAAAGCCGTGCCCGCGGCTATTAACATAGCGCCGTTCCATGCCGAGCTTGCCGCGAATGCCAAGGTTGGTCGAGTAACCAACACCTGCGAAGTAACGGTCGCGCTTGCGCCTCTGAAGCTCTATGGATACCGGTATTTTGTCTCCCTCACGTTCGTCAAGCACAGGTGATATACGGATACTGCTGAAGTAGCCACTCGCGGCGTAGTGTTGATGGAGTGCTTGCAGGTCATCATTGTTGAAGTACTGGCCAGGCTCGATATTGAAAAACCGCTGCAGGAAATCCTCATCGAAGTAATCTTTATCCAGGCGGATTTCGCTGTAGCGATAACGGGGGCCGGTCTCAAAAGTGATAAATATATCGGCCTGTTGCGTGGATCGATTTATGCGTATTTCACGCGTGCTAATGCGACTGTCGAAGAAACCATACTTGCGCGCCGTACGCTGGAGTTCCGTGATGGCATCCTGATAGTGCTTATCGACAAGAATGTCTCCAGACTGCAAGGGGAAAGCACTGCGCCAGTCCAGAAATGGATCGAAGTCTGCTCCGTCCCCGGTTATCTCGATCTGCACGCTGTCGATGATGACCGGCTGGCCTTTATCGACCTCAAACCGTATCCGCCGGTGCTCCGTATCTTCTTCTACATGGGGAGTAATGGCTGCCGAATAATAGCCGCTGGCCTTCAGGGCGTTGTCGATCTGGGCCATGGCCTGGCGCAGTCTTCGATCCAGCGCACGCTGCGATGTAGCCGCCGCAAGCTGGTTCGCAACCGTGATGTTCGCAGCCGCCTGCTCGAGCAGTACGCCATCGAGCCCGGTAATTTCGATTTCCGCAGCCGCCTGACCAGATGCTACTGCCGGCAACAATCCCAGCAGTCCTGCCAACGCCAGATAGAAGAATCCACGCATCATGCTATGCCGTAATACTGTGTTGGGGCGCCTGGGATCCTCTATGCCTTAATATCACCTTATCCCTCCCGGTGCCTGGGCCTGAAAGCGATTACTTATCACCTAACCGGCTGAGCATAAAACCCATCATGATAGCGAAGACAACCCACCGAAACCATGAAGTTTTGAATAGCTGCGGTACTGGACGATGAAAACTTATTTTAGCAAGAAATCGTTCATGGAAAGCACCCATGGGACAAAGCCAGCCACAATAAAATCTGCCTCGCTGGCTGGAGAGTATCATGAACAAGGTGATCAGACCGAGCACAGTAAAGCCAATTCTTGGACAAAAATAACCGCCTATGATCACCAATGGCAGCAACAGGATCATACTGAGTTGACTGCCTTTCCGACAACAGATTTCCCGGATCTTTGATTTTTGTTTTGCTCGCTTTTTTGACGTCATGATTTTAATGAAATATTATCCATATTTCCCCATAGACCTGCACATGCTACCACCTTTGGCGTACAGGAGTTGCAACTTGTTTCTCATTCCTCTTTCAGCCGATCGACAATAAGAGGTACCGCAGGGGGTATACGCTGACTGTTTTGAGTAATATTGCGGATCATCGACAGATGTGTTCCGCTAACAGTCTGATGTGGTATTTCCCTGAGTCGAGTCGATTCAACGGTCACCAGCCCGTCCCCGAGTCCATGTGTCATTGATGTGAGATATTTGCCAATTGCATTGATCTCTTTTTGGCGATCGCCAGATACTTTTTGACCTACACTGCCAAGCCAGCGGTTAATGTCACTTTCGTTCCATGGGGCGGTGATGCCGGCGATAATCAACATATTTACACTGTCAGGATGTTTTCGACCATTCAGTTCAGTTAAAAAACGGCTCCCGGGAAGCAAGTCAATTTTGGCCTCACCGGCACCGTCAAGAATAAACCCCAGCCAGTTGGCTTCACCATTTGTCAGCCGGGCAAGATGATCGCGCAGTTCTCCAAAGGCTCGGAATCGAGATAGCTGTGATCCATGGTTAGGTGTTCCCACCATAATGAGCAAGTTTACCTTTGGCACCTCACCTTGTTCAACCGAGCGGCCGTATTCAATTTCAGGACTGGTAAGCAAATCCCGGGCAACAAGCCCACCCATACTGTGAGCAGCAATAGAAATCCGACGAATACCCGACTGCCGAAGTCCCTTCAATTCTTCATATAACAAACGGGTCGACTCCACTATAGGCTGATCATTTGGATACTGCATCAGCCAGACATCAAAGTCCTCTTTTGCCAGCTCCGGAGCGAGATTTTGCCACACCTTGCCAGGGTCATCAAGACCATGAATAAGAACGACCGTTTTTTGAGTTGGATCCATCCCTCTGGGTAATTTCGTATCTGTCTCAAAAGAAAATAATCCGAATGTGGAGGAGAGCTGAGCTGTCTGTTCCGGAAATTTTTCTCTCACGCTATAGCGAAATTGACTTCGCAACTCCTTCTCTTCCTCAAGATAAAAATTGGAGATCAAATGCCACAGTCCAAAGAGCAATACAATTCCACCAATAACCCAGGGCCATCGTCTTTGTTTATTCCTTTTTTCTTTCTGATTTTTCATAAATTCACAGTAAAGGTGATGCCAGTCGTGCAACCCTGGCAGAAACACGAAACCAGAGCGGCTTTTCGTCAAAGCGGGTACGATGCACTTCTTCACAGCATGCGAGGTCCGTTTCAAGCATGTTTTCCACTTTTTTTACAAAATCACGGTCAGAAACAAGCCCTGTAGCCTCAAAGTTCAAGTATAATGAACGGTTGTCAAGGTTCACGGTACCGATCCCCGCCACGATGTCATCCACCAGTATCACTTTCTGATGCATGAATCGGTCTTGGTAACGAAAAAGCCGTACACCGCAGTTCGTCATGTCGGTATAGTAAGTAAAAGATGCGAGTTCAACAAACCTCTGATCTGCCTTGTCAGGAAGTATAACTCGAACGTCGACACCACGAAGAGCTGCCGCCTGAAGCGCACGTACCATAATATCATCGGGCACGAAGTATGGGCTGGTTATCCATAGTTTATGCCGGGCCATATCAACTAATGTTGTGAAAAGTATACTGCAGTTTTTATTTGCGTCAGCCGGACCAGTGTTGACGATAGCAACGGCCTGATCATCCGTTTCCACTGGTTCTGTTGATGTGTTACTCTGAGGGATTTTACCGGTGGCCCAGAACCAATCCTTGAGAAAGGTGAGTTGAATGTGCTGGGCGGCTGGACCGTCAATCCTCATATGTGTATCTCGATACTTCAGGTATTCATCGCCGAGATTATGACCGCCGATGAATCCGGTTTTACCGTCCACGATGAGTAGTTTTCGATGATTACGAAAATTGATCTGAAAGCGGTTTCTATTGCCCTGTGTCGTCTTGAACCCTGAAACCTCGATGGACTCTTTTCGCATCGATTCGAGAAACGAATCCGGCAATTTAATGCTGCCAATTTCATCATACAAAAAATGCACCTGAACACCGGAACGTGCTTTTTCAATAAGTGCATCGCGCAGGCTTCGACCGCTGGCATCATCGCGCACTATATAGAACTGGACGTACACATAAGAATCAGCCCCGGCAATGGCATCAAGCATTGCGTTGTATGTTGCCTCTCCATCCACCAGCAACTCAACCTTGTTCCCCCTGGTAAACGGCACACCTGTTAGATTATGCACCAATGTTTCAATTACTTCGAGGTGTCCCTGCGGTTTTGCTGCCAAATTGTTCATGCGAGAGTACCATTCCGCCCAATGGTCACCGAGAAGGGACTCCTTGTTCCGTATCGCTTCTGTGTAACCATGGAAGCGGGTCCGGCCAAAAAGAATGTAGAGTGGAATCGTGATGATCGGCATCGCAATCAGGGCAATGAACCAGGCAATCGTGCCCTGGGATGAACGCGGTCGCATCACTACATCGATAGCAAGAAGAAGCCCGGCAGCTTCGGCGATGACGAGAACCGCTCCGACAAGAGTGATATAATCCAGGTCAGGCATTTGCATCAACGGGTCGGATTCCGGTTACTGGCATTGTCCACCCAGTTGAGTAACCGTGTTTCAAGGTAATCATAAAACGGGTTGTGCCGTAAGCGCAGCAGCCAGTCAGAGGGAAATAGAAGGAGGTTTCTTTCACCCTTGATAGCCATCTGGCCAAGGAATATTGTTTTTGGGTCTTTCGGTGGAAGAGCGCCATAAAGAGGGTCATCCGGTGGGAAGGGAAGAGCTACATGGGATAAGGAGATAACACCTCGTGGCCAGTCAAGGTTCAGGGGCTTGCGCGACGTTTCAGTTGAAAACGGTTCTTTATGTTGTGCGATAACCGCTTCACTCTCCGGGTTTTCATTGGTGACCAGGGTAAGGACAAACGGCAAGTTTTCGTCGGCAAGCAGCCGATTTGTTAGCGGAGCCGGGTCGGAGACCAGCAGCGTAGACTTGACGGCAAAACGGTTGATGTCGAACAGCACGAGTTCATTCTGGTTGGGAGTCAACCGCATGAGCAATCTGTCAACCACAGCATCTGTTGAGACAGTAGCATCAACTGTGGACTTGAACACCAGGATGGGCGGCAGGCCTTTTTTCGGTTTGGATTGGGTGTGGGCAGCAATCCGCCGGGAAACAGCCTGAGTCAGGCGATGAACCACATCCCCACCATTCGTCGCAAAGGAGTTGTACTTGTACGGGTCAAATTCCGGCCTTACCTCCAGCCAGGCAAGTCCTCCAAGACCGGGTATAATGGATAACCCGTCCTTAACACTGGCCAAAGCGGCTGAAGGGTGGACCCCAATAGCCGGTGAAATGAGTACCAGGCTGGCCGGCATTGGTTCGGCAATCCCATCAACAGCATCAAGTGTATAGTCGAGTGCCAGAGCAGCCCCAGTAGAGTATCCAACGATGTGGGTTGGCTTGTTTCCGACCTTCAGGGC
>JAUWVE010000145.1 GCA_030617565.1 Gammaproteobacteria bacterium
AGATCATATGATCGGCGGCCGGAAATTCAGAGGAGGGCGCTGATGCCAAGGATTCAGCGCTCTGCGATTGTTCCTTATAGTGCAGATGAAATGTTCAAGGTAGTGACTGATGTCCCGCACTACGATGAGTTTTTACCCTGGTGCAGTGGTGCACGCATTCTTCAAAGGGAAGGTGATGATGTGGTAGCCCAGGTCGATATTGCATTTAAAGCAGTCAGGCAATCCTTCACTACTGAGAATATATATGATGAAGGAAAACAGATTACTATGAATTTGAAAGATGGACCTTTTAGCTCTCTCTCTGGTGTATGGCAGTTTATTGAACTGGATGAACATGCCTGTAAAGTTTTATTTGATCTGGAGTTCGGCTTTGCAAACCGCCTGGCTGGCGCAGTGATTGGGCCGGTATTCAGCATCATTGCTAATGGCATGGTCGACGCGTTTCACAAGCGTGCAATTGAGGTTTATGGGGTGAGGAATTTATGACTGATCAGCTAGCGACTTCAGATTTGAGCACATCATCGAAGAATCTGACAAAAATGCATGTCGAAGTAATTTTTGCTTTGCCTGATGAGCAGGTAGTTATAGGTGTTGAGCTGGCCGGGCAGGCTACGGTGGATGATGCCATCAGAGAGTCGAAGATAATGGAAAAATACCCCGAAATCGATCTTGAGGTAAATAAAACAGGGATTTTTGGTAAACCCGCAAAGAGAGATGCGGCCCTGCATCAGGGTGACAGGGTGGAGATCTACCGGCCACTGATTGCCGACCCGAAGGAAATGCGCAAACAGCGGGCGAAAAAGTAGTAAGAAGACTAAGACTAAAGATTCAAAAATTATTTATGGGTTTTCCTTTTATCTTTCATCCTTAGTCATTAATCTCGCGTCCTCGCTCTATTTCCAGACTTTATCCCAGCCACGCTGGATTATTCCGCCCGTTGCAGGTTTTTCATCAATAACTACTGTTTTTGTCTGGCTGCCCGCCTCTGTTTCCCCGGTTGATGTAACAGTGCCGACTATTTGATATAGCTTGCCGTCTTTAAAATACAGGGTGAGCAGTTTTTTCTCGGTATCTTTTTTTCTTGCTTTACGTAATGAGTAAAAATAATCCCAGCGGTCCGGGTGAAAGCTGTCCTGCAGTAGTGATGTACCCAATAATGTCTGAACATCAGACTTGGTCATGCCCAGCTCTAGTCTGGACAGGCGATCTGGATCAATGATATTGCCCTGCTGCACATCGTGCTTATAAGTTTTGATACACGAAGCTAGCAATAGCAAGGCCAGAAGTATTCCTGAAATGCGTAAAAATCTCGACATACGAAAATTAACTCTTACTTTTAGACAGCATGGGATGATAGCTGATAGTATCGGAACAGACTACTATTTTGATCCTTCAAATGACCCTCTGGAGTGGTAAATGCCCGATAAATCGGACCTGAAGAAGGCTGGACTGAAAACAACTGTACCCAGGTTGAAAATTCTTAGCCTGCTTGAGTTGAGTGACCAGCGTCATCTAACGGCAGAAGATGTCTACCGTCAATTGCTGGATGCCAATGAGGATATTGGCCTCGCTACTGTTTATCGCGTGCTGACCCAGTTTGAAGGCGCAGGTCTGGTAATACGTCATCATTTCGAAGGTGGCAGCTCAGTTTTTGAATTGAATGAAGGCAAGCACCACGATCACATGGTTTGTGTAGAATGCGGCGAGGTGTTTGAGTTTTTTGATTCGCGGATTGAAGATCGTCAGAAACAGGTCGCCGAAGAATCAGACTTCTGTATCGATGACCATAGTTTGTACCTGTACGGGGTTTGCGGGGGCATGAGAAAGAACGGCAAGTGTTCGAAAAAGCAGATAAGAGATAAAAGATGAAAGATAAAAGCAGATCAACAGCGGTTTTTCTCTCATCTTTTATCCTTAATCCTTAATCCGTTTTACCCCTCAGCCTGTTTCAGCATTTCCTCGGCATGCGCGCGCGTCTGTTCTGTGATTTCTATTCCTCCCATCATGCGGGCAATTTCTTCCACTCTCTGTTTTTCTTCCAGGGAGCCTATGACGGCCTCTACCGGATCACCCGATTTACTGATCAGTATCTGTTGATGGGCATTGGCGGCCACCTGTGCCAGGTGGGTGATACACAGTACCTGTCGGACAGTACCCAGTTTTGCCAGCTGCTGACCGACGATTTCTGCGACCCGGCCTCCGATGCCAACATCTATTTCGTCAAAAATCAGTGTCGGTGTGGCAGACGATTCCATCACACAGACTTGAAGTGCCAGCGCAATGCGTGACAATTCACCACCGGAGGCAACTTTGTTCAGCGGCTGCGGAGACTGCCCGGGGTTTGCGGCGACCAGATATTCGATTTTATCCAGGCCGTGTCGTCTCGGGCTGCCCGGCTCAGTATCGCTTAGTTTAATGACAAAACTTCCACCTTCCATGCCCAGTTTCTGCATGCGGGCGGTGACTTCTTCAGAAAGTCGGGCAGCTGTTTTCCGGCGTCTTTGAGACACTTTTTTTGCCTGTTCCTGATAGTTTGTAAAATGTTCTGTGAGATCTTTTTCCAGTTCAGAAATCCGTTCTTCACCGGATTCCAGGTCGTGTAACTGCTGCTTCAGGTGCTCTAGCTGGGTGGGTAGTTCGGCTGGGTTTACGCGGTGTTTGCGCGCCAGATCATGAATGCTCCCCATCCGCTGATTGACCCAGTCCAGACGCTGAGGGTTAGTGTCCATCTGGTCGAGATATTGCCTCAGCCGGGCGCTGGCTTCGTCGATATGGATACTGGCATTCAGCAGCAGCTGATTGATTTCGGACAGTGTCGGGTCGAATCGTTCGAGTTGCTGCAGGCCGTTAATTACCTGATTCAGCTGCTGCTCCATTGCTGTATTGTTATCATTGCTCAGTCGAAGGAGGTTTTCATTTATGCCGGCTATCAGATCACTGGCATTGGCCAGGCGTCGGTGTTCTTCTTCAAGCGCATCAGTTTCACCTTCTTCAAGCGCCAGTTGTTCCAGTTCACTGGCCTGATAGCGTAATAACTCCAGCTGATCTTCACCCTTGCCGCCTGCGCTGCGCAGCTGATCAAGCTTCAGCTGGCAAAGTTGAATATCTTCATAATGCCCGGCAAGTAAATCGAGTGCCGGGACGTGGTCAGTGATGGCATCCAGTATCTCGCGCTGATCATCCGCTCGCAGCAGTGATTGATGTTCATGCTGGCCATGAATATCAACCAGCAGGTCGCCGAGCTGTCTTAACTGTTGCATGGCGACGGGACGGCCATTGATGAATCCACGACTAGGACCGTTACGGCGTAAGATTCGACGGACCACGCAATCCTGCTCGGCATCCAGTTCCTGCCCTATTAACCAGTCAGTGGCATCAGTACTGGTTCCGAGGTCAAATGTGGCGACAATTTCGGCCTGATCCTCACCATGTCGGATTACATCACTGGAGGTGCGCCCACCGAGCACCAGATTCAGGGCATCGATGAGTATCGATTTACCGGCTCCGGTTTCACCGGTGATTGCCGTCATGCCATCGCTCAGATCGAGCTCCGCCTCACGAACAATAATGAAATTTCTAAGATACAGGGAAGAAAGCATTTTGTTAGTAGATTACAGGATTACGAATAAATGGGGCTTAACCCCAGCCCAGTTTGACACGTAACACTTCGTAATGGCTGTGATTGACAGGGCGCAGTAATTTAACACGATGCTCGGCCATTTTTATATCAACCGTATCGCCGTCCTGCATACGCACAGCGGATTGGCCATCAAAACTGAGATAGCAGTTGTCCTGCCCGCTGTCCAGCATACGGATGCATACAGAACTCTGGCTGCTGATGACCAGCGGCCTGAAACTGAGGGTATGGGGGCAGATAGGTACCAGTGCAATAGCTTCCAGCTCCGGCGCCAGTATTGGGCC
>JAUWVE010000152.1 GCA_030617565.1 Gammaproteobacteria bacterium
GAAATCTGCACGAGCGCACATTTCGTGATAATCGTCAGCAGTAATATTCATTGAGAATATCTTCGCTTCACCAGTCTCATCTTGTGCACGTTTCATTGCATCATGTACTAATGGTAATACCTTCTTCATTGGGCAGAAAACTTGATTTCCTTGAGGCTCATCATTTTTAATAAAATCGCCACCTAACCAGAACTGGTATGCCGCTTCTGCGAAAGGCTCAGGACGAAGACCAAGCTTAGGCTTGATGATAGTACCGGCGATATAACCGCCGCCTGTGCGTGAACGGCCCAACATGCTCCACAAATCAGTGATATCAACGGAAGGACCATCAAAGAGAGCTAGCAACTTCCTGGGAATGTGGAAGTCAAACATTTGAGCGCACTGTACATCACCCATGCCCTGGTTGTTACCAATAGCAAGTGTTAAGAATGATACGATCATGGTGCGGCCATCAATGACGTTACGATCAAATAACTCAACTGGGTACGCCAGTTTCATGATGCCTTTGGCTTCATCAATCTCGTAAACCATACAATCTAAGTCTTTAGTGAAATCATCTGTAGTTGAAACTTCAACGTTAGTACCTGTTGATGATTCAGCAGCAAAGTGAGCCGCAGTTTCTAAATAACCGCCAAAACCAGGCATTGGTGTCATTGTGTAGGCAACCAGGATGTGACCACCTTCGGCTAATAACGTTTCTTCATCAAGACTTAAGTCTGCATAACGTGCTGACTGATCCATTGTAGATCTCCTTTTATATATTAAAAATTCGTATGGTAGAGCCAGGCTTTAAGCAATGGTCTCTGTAACCAAGGCCGCAAACTATAGTGCTGTTGACACATAATTAACACTCAATGTTTTTGATTGTTATGATAAGCTATTACTTATGATAGAAATTGTACTTTTTTCGAGGTCATTTGTTTCATGGCTCTAAATATCACCTTCCGCCAGCTCAAGGTATTTGAATCAGCCTCTCGGCATCTGAGTTACACCCGTGCTGCCGAGGAATTACACTTGAGCCAGCCCGGTGTTTCCATGCAAATCAAGCAGTTAGAAGAAGTAGTTGGCCTAGCCCTGTTTGAACAGATCGGCAAGAAAATGCATCTAACCACGGCTGGGCGTGAAATATTTGCCTACAGTCAGAGCATTGGCCACTTGCTGGACGAAGCCGAGGTCGTGATAGAAGAGCTCAAGGGTGTACAATCAGGTCGCCTGTCGATATCTGTGGCCACCACCGCAAGCCACTTTGCTACCCGGCTGCTGGCAGCATTTTCTCAACGTCATGAGGGAGTCACTATCAGCCTGGATATCACCAACCGGGCCAGTTTGCGTGATCAGCTGGATAACAATGTACCCGATCTGGTCATTATGGGTCAGCCACCGGAAGGTATAGATGTAAAATCGGAAACCTTCATGGAAAATCCGCTGGTAATCATCGCCCCTGCCAATCATCCACTAACAAAAGAAAGCAATATTCCATTGCAACACTTCGAGGATGAACATTTTGTTGTACGCGAAGCGGGTTCAGGTACACGTAGTGCAATACGACGTTTTTTTGAACAACATGGCGTGTCATTTCATACCGGCATAGAAATGAGCTCCAATGAGGCCATCAAACAGGCGGTGGAAGCCGGGCTGGGGCTGGGCATCGTTTCGATCCATACACTGGAACTGGAACTGGAAACTGGTCGCCTGGAGATTCTCGATGTTGAAGATTTTCCCATCATGCGCCACTGGCATATCGTACAGCGTGCAGGGAAACGTCTTTCACCGGTTGCACTGGCATTTAAACAGTTTGTACTGGAAGAGGCGGAACAGTTTATTCGTTTGCCTGATGCAAATTAGTAATCTCCCGCCCTGCCCCTGACAGGGGGGAGGATCACACTCAGGATATCTTGACTGAGTGCCGACGTGCCTTTTCAAGTTTCGGTGCCACAACTTCCAGAACACCATCTTTGAAAGTAGACTTGGCCTTGCTGCCATCGACTTCGCTGGGCAATGACATGGTGCGAGAGAAAGAACCTTGCATGGTCTCACAGCGATAGTAGTCGCCCTTTTCCTCTTTCTTTTCTTCGCTCGTACTACCCTTGACAGTAACAGTATTATCCGTCAGTGAGACATCGACACCTTCCTTTTTGACACCTGGAAGATCCACACGTACCAGGACATCATTATTACGATCGACGATATCCATCTTCGGTACTTTCAGTTCCAGTTGATTCATGTGTGCCCAGCCAGGAAGTTCCCAGTTTGATGGACGCATCCAGTCTGCCGAAAAGAAATCTTCAAAGCGACTTTCCATATCATGCATCCTTTTTTTCAAGCTCCTTAAACGGTCCGGATGATTCCGTTTTGGTGGGTACATGCTTTTTCCGTTTTACCACTTTCTTACTCATGACAGTCTCCTTTGTATTTCAACAACATAAATATGCTTATTATTATAATATTTTTCCAGGATGATAATGATTAAAATATCATGCAGATTCAATATGATAAGCTGGCCTTACGTCCAGGTATTGTGGGTTTCTATTGGATGCCGAGACTACAGGCTTTGCTGCTTCATCCTTTCTACAGCCATTTCCCGCATACGGAACTTCTGCAGCTTGCCAGTCACCGTCATGGGGAATTCTTCGACGAACCAGATGTACTTCGGAATCTTGTAGTGGGCCAGCTTGTCCTTGCAGTAATCACGGATCTCCTCCTCGTTCGCCTCTTCTCCAGCATGCAGTTGCATCCAGGCCATCACCTCTTCGCCGTAATGCTCATCCGGAATACCAAACACAGCCACTTCGGCTACTTTTGGATGAGTAAAGATTAAATCTTCGATCTCCCGCGGATAGATATTTTCACCACCTCTGATGATCATTTCCTTTAGTCGACCTGTGATCTTTACATAACCCTCCGCATCCATACTGCCAAGATCCCCCGAGAGCAGCCATCCGTGATCATCGATGGCTTTGTGTGTGGCTTCGGGGTCGCCATAATAGCCCGGCATGATGTGGTAACCGCGAAAACATATCTCCCCAACTTCACCGAGCGGGACTGTCGCCCCACTCTCGACATCTATCACCTTGACCTCCTGGTGGGGCAGGTTTCTTCCGACCGTCTCGGTACGCCGTTGCAGACTGTCGTCACGATCTGTCAGGTGGGTCAGTGGCGAGGCTTCTGTTTCCCCATAGCCGATCAGTATCTCCCTGCAGTGCATGTCTTCCATTACCCGTTTCATCAGTGATGGTGGACAACTTGCACCGGCCATAATCCCTGTGCGTAGTGTGGAAAGATCGAACTCGTTGAATCGAGGATGCTCCAGCTCAGAAATGAACATGGTGGGTACACCGTGGATCGCCGTACATCGCTCTCGCTCTATCGCCTGCAACACCGACAGTGGATCAAAGTGTTCGCTGGGCAGCACCAGGCAGGCACCGACAGAAAAAGACAGCAGGTTCGCCAGCACCATGCCAAAACAGTGATAGAACGGCACTGGTACGCAGAGTCGGTCCTGCCCCGTGAAATGCATGGCCCGGGCCGAGAACCAGGCGTTATTGAGGATATTGTGATGGGTCAGTAACACCGCCTTGGGAAAGCCGGTGGTACCGGATGTATATTGAATATTAATCGGCTCATCTCGATCCAGCGACATGGTCAGTTCTTCAATTGCCTGTGGATCAATG
>JAUWVE010000030.1 GCA_030617565.1 Gammaproteobacteria bacterium
CAAGGTGGGCAATTTTCTCTACATCATCATTGTTTATGGACATATTTTCCTCTCAAGTCGAAATCGACTGTTTTTCCGCTGGCGAAAGGTAGCATAATCATCGATGGTTGAATAGAAATAGCGTCATTGCTAGAGTACAATCCCTGTGGATGTATCGCTGATGTGATCCTGTTTACAGTAGCCCTTAAATTTGAGGGCACCTTTACAATAATATTAATTTATATATTTACAAAGTAAGTCTGTCCATGTAACTGGCAGGTGTGCGGTACTGCACCCTGCAGGGCACTGGAAAGTCTGCACATACACAATAGGTAAAACAGAAAAAATGTTTAAGAGACTGTTAGGTTTTTTTTCCCACGATCTGGCAATAGATCTGGGCACGGCAAATACACTTATTTATGTCCGTGACAAGGGCATCGTACTCAACGAACCTTCAGTTGTTGCTATTCGTTATTCCCCGGTAGGTGGGCCCTCGGGTAAATCTGTGCTGGCAGTTGGACAGGAAGCCAAGCAGATGCTTGGCCGCACTCCGGGTAATATCAAAGCAATTCGGCCTATGAAAGACGGTGTTATCGCAGATTTCTCCGTTACCGAAGTAATGCTCAAGTATTTTATCCGCAAGGTGCAGGAATCGCGTTTTTTCAAGCCCAGCCCGCGTATCATTATTTGTGTCCCCTGTGGTTCAACGCAGGTTGAACGACGCGCTATTAAGGAGTCGGCGCTGAGTGCTGGCGCTCGTGAAGTGTACTTGATTGAAGAACCGATGGCGGTAGCCATTGGTGCCGGCCTGCCGGTTGCAGATCCTACCGGTTCAATGGTCGTTGATATAGGTGGCGGTACCACCGAAGTGGGAATCGTTTCACTGGGCGGATTGGTCTATTCAGATTCCCTTCGCGTGGCAGGTGACAAGTTTGATGAGGCGATTATTACCTATCTTCGTCGTCAGCACGGGGTATTGATTGGTGACTCGACAGCTGAAAGAATCAAAAAAGAGATCGGTGCAGCAACACCCGGCTCGGAAATTCTTGAGATGGAAATCAAGGGTCGTGACCTGGCTGAAGGTCTGTCGCGTTCAGTGACATTAACCAGCAAAGGAATATACGATGCCATTGCCGACCCGCTGGATCAGATTTCGCAGGCGATTAAAGCCGCACTTGAACAGACACCGCCGGAGCTTGGTGCTGATATTGCGGAAAAAGGGATGATACTGGCCGGCGGCGGTGCACTGCTGCGTGATATTGACCGTCGGTTTATGGAAGAAACGGGTATGCCAGTTGTTATCGCAGAAGATCCTCTTACCTGCGTCGCACGTGGATGTGGGCATGCGCTCGAAGAAATGGACCGCCTTGGTGATGTCTTCGCCCAGGAACGATAAACAACCCCTTTAGGACAGTTGAAAAATTTCGTAGTGGAATATTGTTTTTGCGAAAAATATTTCTCTGATACTTTTTTAACTTTCCTGACAGGTCGAAAATGAGAGGACTCCTTAGACGCATGGGTGGTGCCACTCCCGCGACTGTGCGTGTCATAGTCCTGGTTGCGCTGTCTGTTGCCATGATGCTGATTGATCACCGCACTCAGCAACTGGAAAAATTACGGAATATTCTGCAGACCGTTGTCTACCCGATTATGTTTGTTTCGACTATCCCGCGAGATTTGATTCAAGGGCTTACAGGCTCTATGGAAAGAAGTGAAAATCTGCAGTCAGACAATGAATCACTGCGGCAGGAAAATCTACTGCTGCGCAGCCGTCTGGAAAAGCTGCATTCACTGGAAGCTGACAATCGTCGACTAAAACGCCTGCTTGGACAATCGGAGCAAATTGCAGAGCGGGTGCTGCTGGCTGAACTAGTAGAGGTTAGTCTTGAACCTTATACCCAGAAAATTAGCCTTAATAAAGGCAGTCGTGATGGTGTTTATGTCGGGCAGCCAGTTATTAATGGCGATGGAGTCATTGGCCAGGTTGTTCATACAAGCCAATTTCAGAGCACGGTTACCTTGTTGACGGACCCGAGCAGCGCAGTGCCAGTGATGGTAATGCGAAATGGATTACGCGGTGTATTGTTCGGAACCGGTGTACGTAACAGGCTCGCTATGCCTTATCTGACTGCTGATGCAGATATTCTAATTGGTGACCTGCTGATTAGTTCCGGTATGGGTGGTCGTTTCCCTACCGGTTATCCTGTTGCGACAGTGACTGATGTGAAGCAGCAGCCAAGTGATGAATTTCTGACCATAAATACGCTGCCTGTTACACAGCTTGATCATGGGCGAGAGGTTCTGCTTATCTGGCCTGAGGTAGTCAGGACTCGAAAAGATGAAGTCCTGCAGGAGTTGGTTGATGAATAGCCTGTCGGTACTGCTTTCTTTTCTTGTGGCGTTGATGTTGAGTAGTTTGCCGTTGCCTGATATGGCGATCATTTTTCGGCCAGAATGGCTGATGCTGGTTCTGATTTACTGGTGTATGGCAATTCCTGACCGTATTGGTATTTTTACCGGCTGGCTGCTAGGTCTTATCCTGGATGTAATGTATGGCAGCCTACTCGGGCAAAATGCTATGGCGTTGGCGATTATTGCCTATCTGGTAAATATTTTTCATTTGCGCGTACGTGTATTCCCGATTTGGCAACAGTCATTCATGGTATTCATGATGGCAATCATTTATCTTGCACTTACTGCATGGGTCAGAGGCATAGCAGGAGGGTTTCCCATCACCTGGGCCTACTGGATGCCGGCACTTACCAGTGCATTTGTCTGGCCATTTGTATATATAGCACTGAAAGACCTGCGGCGACAGCGAGTAAGCAGCCGGGAGTTGTAAGTATGCCGGGCTTTGAAATCAAGGACGTATTTCGTGAAACGCGGGTGTTTACCACGCGATCGATTGTGATAGCCATATTGATGCTGGTTTTAACCGGCATCCTGTTGACACGCTTGTTTTACCTGCAGGTGGTTGAATATGACCGCTATAGCACCTTGTCAAAAAACAATCGGATTAGCGTAGTGCCGAGGCCGCCGGTGCGTGGGATTATTTTTGACCGCAACGGCATGCCGCTGGCACGAAACATTCCATCCTATACCCTCGAAGTGGTGCCTGATCAGGTCAGTGACATGGATAGCTTACTGGACGAACTGGGTAAACTGGTGAAGCTGACAGAATATGATCTCAAGCTCTTTCATCGTGATGCCAAACGCCACGCCAGGTTTGATACCATTGTTTTACGCAGTCGGTTGACGGATACGGAAGCGGCTCGCTTTGCCGTCAACCGCTATCGATTTAAAGGCGTAGAGCTCCGCGCCAGACTGGAACGGAATTATCCAAAAAAGAAAAGTGGTGCGCATGTAGTGGGTTATGTCGGACGTATCAGCTCACGTGATCTCGACAAGATAGACAAGGAAACTTATCGAGGTATCAACTTTCTGGGTAAAACTGGAATTGAGTCTTACTATGAAGAGTTGCTGCGGGGGGAGATTGGTTTTGATCAGATTGAAACTAACGCCCATGGCCGTGTGGTGCGAACCATATCAAGTACGCCCTCAGTGCCCGGAAAAAACATTTACCTGACCATCGACAGTGAGTTGCAGCGTGTTGCAGAACAGGCGCTTGGCGATTACCGTGGTGCAGTGGTCGCCATCAAGCCAGCTACCGGTGAAATACTGGCTTTTGTCAGCGCGCCATCTTATGACCCCAATGCGTTTGTCTATGGAATCAGTACGGCGGACTATGCGCTGCTGCGTGACTCACTCGATACACCGTTGTTGAACCGTGCCTTGCGGGGGCGATACCCGCCGGGATCAACAATCAAGCCGTTTATGGGAATGCTCGGCCTGAAGTCCGGGCAAAGTCAGGTGAAAAAAATTACGTGCCCTGGATATTATACGCTGACCAAAGGTGGTCACAGATTCCGTGACTGGAAGCGTGGTGGCCACGGACATGTCGGTCTGCATGATGCAATTGTCCAGTCCTGTGATGTCTATTTCTATGATCTGGCACATCATCTGGGCATAGATTACATGCATGATAACCTGGCATTATTTGGTTTCGGTACTAAAACCGGAATCGATCTGAACGGTGAATCCAGCGGGCTTTTACCCTCCCGGCAATGGAAGCGCGCGGCCAGAGATCAGACTTGGTACCCCGGTGAAACCGTTATTGCCGGTATCGGACAGGGCTATGTCCTGACTACACCGTTACAGCTGGCTTCTGCTACCTCTGCGCTTGCCAATAATGGAATACGCATGAAACCGCATCTACTGCTGGCGGAAGAAGATCCCTTACTTACCGGAAAAAACCCGAATGAACCGGTAATATTAAACGGCGTAATCTGGCGCGATGAAGATCTTGCAATAGTTAAGCAGGCAATGATCGATGTGACTGACTCGCCACGAGGTACTGCCAGGCGAATTGGTGCTGGCAGTCCATACAAGATAGCGGCTAAAACGGGTACAGCACAGGTAATCGGTATCAAGCAAAATGAGCGTTACAAGGAATCGGAAGTGGCATTGAGAAATAGAGACCATGCACTTTTTGTAGCTTTTGCACCGGCCGAAAAACCTGAAATCGCCATTGCCGTTATCGCAGAAAATGGTGGCCACGGGGGGTCTACGGCGGGGCCTGTTGCGCGCAAAGTAATGGACTTTTATCTTCTGGGTAAAGAACCGCAGCAGGAAAAGGACCCGTCATGAGTGACAATAAAGGTTTTTCCATCGACTGGGCATTATTTACCGGCTTGCTTACACTGTCTGTCATCAGTCTGTTTGTGCTATACAGTGCGGGTGACCAGAATCTCGATTTATTGATACGGCAATCAATACGCATAGTCCTGGCCTTCGCTGTCATGTTTTTAGTTGCACGTATCACACCGGACCAGTTATTACGCTGGACACCGTATTTATACGGAATTGGGCTGATTCTTTTGATCGTCGTGCTGGGTGTCGGAGTGATTGGAAAAGGCGCACAGCGCTGGATAGATCTGGGTTTTGTCCGATTTCAGCCGGCAGAGATGATGAAACTTGCTGTGCCGATGATGGTGGCCTGGGTGATGGTTAAAAAGCCACTGCCGGCAACACTGCCTACTGTGATACTTGGCTTTGTAGTTGTTGCCATACCTGCCATGCTTGTGATCAAGCAACCGGATCTCGGTACGGCTATACTAATTGCCGGCTCAGGTCTGGTGGTGATATTTTTTGCCGGTATGTCCTGGCGGATTCTCGCTGTACTTGCCGCAATAATGGCGGCTGCAGCCCCCCTGGCCTGGTATCTGATTCACGGCTATCAACGTCAGCGTATTCTGACGCTGTTTGATCCCTGGTCAGATCCACTGGGGGCCGGCTACCACACCATCCAGTCCGCGATTGCCGTGGGTTCAGGTGGTTTGTATGGTAAGGGCTGGCTCAACGGCAGTCAGTCACAGCTGGATTTTATCCCTGAGCGATCGACTGACTTTATTTTTGCTGTATTTTCCGAGGAATTTGGTTTCATGGGGTCGCTGATATTATTGCTGGCGTATCTGTTTGTGGTCAGCAGAAGTCTGTATATTGCTATAGAAGCAAAAGACTCCTATACACGGCTGCTGTGCGGCTCACTGGCAGTCACCTTTGCTATCTATGTATTTGTTAATATTGGAATGGTGACCGGTATTTTACCGATAGTCGGCGTACCATTGCCCCTGATAAGTTATGGTGGTACATCAATGGTATCTCTGATGGCTGGTTTTGGTATTCTGATGTCCGCTTATTCTAACCGCTGGTTTATGCACTAATGAAAATTAAAAATAACACACTTATAATATTCTTCCTGTTTTTCGTACTTGTTAGTCCACTAGCATTTTCTCTGCAAACGAGTAATTACAAACAACTGGAGCCACTGTTCGAAGAGGTCGCCATGCAAACGGATTACACTGTACCGGAACTGCATGCCCTGTTTGAAGAGGTAGAGATAAAACCGAAGATTATCGAAGCCATGGACAGGCCGGCAGAGTCCACCATGACGTGGACCCGGTATCGTAAAATATTCCTGACAGAAAAAAATATAAGCAGGGGCGCGGAGTTCTGGCAGACAAATTCCGATGCACTGATGAGAGCTGAGAAAAAGTTTGGTGTGCCGGCAGAAATTATTGTCGCCACACTGGGGGTAGAAACACGCTACGGAACAAATACCGGAAATTTCCGTGTCATTGATGCTCTATCAACGCTGGCCCTGGAATACCCTCGTCGAAGTAAATATTTTACCTCCGAGTTGAAAAACTTCCTGCTATTAACTGACGAGCACAAGCTGGATCCGCTGGCAGTTACCGGTTCCTATGCAGGTGCGATCGGGCTGCCCCAGTTTATGCCAGGTAGTTACCGTGAGTATGCAGTCGATTTCAGCAATGACGGATACAGTGACCTGGTAAATAGTATTGATGATGCCATTGGCAGTATTGCCAGTTACTATCATGAGCATGGCTGGAAGACCGGTCAGCCGGTCTCCTGGCTGGCAACTGATGTAAACAGTTCAGCCGATAAGCTGCTGGTAAAAAAGCGCAAGACTGACCGGCCACTGGATGATCTGCTAGCGAAAGGTTTTACCTTGCAGGAGCAGGTTGATCCGAAGAGCAAAGTCGGCTTGATAAAGCTGAATGGTGATGAATACCCGGAATACCGCATTGCCTTTGATAATTTTTTTGTCATTACCCGTTACAATACTTCAAAACTGTATGCCACAGCGGTACAGCTGCTGGGTGAAGAAATAAAATTTCGTGTTCAGGCAGCAAAATGAAATGGTCGTCTGTATTATGCTGGTTAATTATTGCAATGCTTGCTGCCTGCAGTTCTACACCAGATCCAGCCCCGACGCCTTCAAAAAAAGGTGCGTATTACCTGGATGATGGGCCACCAAAGGGCAGTGTTGATCTGGCTACAGTTAAGGATGCCGTTCCACACTCAGAGCCTTTAAGTAAAACCGGTAATAAACCTTATGTCGTTTTCGGTAAAAGATATGTGCCATTAAAATCAAATACAGGTTTTAAACAAAAAGGTACTGCCTCCTGGTATGGCAAGAAGTTTCATGGCAAACGCACTTCAAGCGGTGAGACCTACAATATGTACAAAATGACAGCGGCGCATACGGTCCTTCCTATTCCCAGTTATGCACAGGTGACAAATCTTAAAAATGGCCGCAGCGTTATTGTCAGAGTCAATGACCGCGGTCCTTTCAAGCATAACAGGGTGATGGATCTTTCCTATGCAGCTGCACTAAAGCTGGATGTGGTAAGAACAGGAACAGGAAAGGTTCAGATTATTGCAATTAATGAAAATAAACCTGCCAGCAAAATGCCGGTTGCAGTAAAAGCTAAGCAACAGGCATTTATCCAGATGGGTGCCTTTAGCAACCAGAATTCAGCCTACAGGCTGCAGAAACAACTGCAGGCGGACAGTTATTCAAACGTGGATATTGAGCGGGTTGAACAAGGTGGGCTTAGCATCTTTCGGGTAAGGCTGGGGCCACTGCAGAAACAGGATAATATTGATTTTATACTTGGTGATTTACACCATGCCGGTTATACCGATGCTCACATCGTTATGGGAACAGAAAAATAGATCATCAGACATAGAGGCTGCCCCTGGTAATTCATGAATTATCATCTTGAATTAACAGTGGTGCCCTGGATTAACAGACTACAGATACTGAAAAGGAATACGCAAAGAATGAAAAAACTATCACTCATCATGGGCCTGTTAGCGCTAGCTTTATCGCTATCCGTATCTGCAAAAGATCAGCAGAAAATCGTAAGTGCCAATGTGACACCCCCGGTAATTAATGGTTCTTCCTGGCTGCTTATCGATAGCAAAAGTGGTGCAACCTTAACTGCCGGTGACCCTGACATGCAGATTGAGCCTGCCAGCCTGACAAAATTGATGACGGCCTATATCGTCTTCAGAGAGCTTGCTGAAGGCAGGCTGAGTCTTGATGACATGGTTCTTATCAGCGAGAAAGCCTGGCGTATGGAAGGCTCTCGAATGTTCATCAAGGTTAATAGCAGAGTGAAGCTGGAGGATCTGATAAAAGGTATGATTATCCAGTCAGGTAATGACGCAACTGTGGCACTGACAGAACAGGTAGCAGGGACGGAAGAGTCTTTTGTAAGCTTGATGAATAAAGTAGCTGCGGAACTTGGCATGAAGGGAACACACTTCGTTAATAGCTCAGGTATGCCGGCAGAGGAACATTTAACCACAGCTCGAGATCTGGCTACTTTGACACGTGCATTGATCAATCAATTTCCGCAATACTACAAATATTATTCAATCAAGGAGTTTACCTGGAACAATATTAAACAGGGCAACCGCAATTTATTGCTCTATCGTGATCCTACCGTGGATGGCGTCAAAACCGGGCATACAGAGTCGGCAGGGTATTGCCTGATAGGATCAGCTGAGCGAGAAGGGATGAGGTTGATTGCGGTTGTTACCGGTACTGACAGCAAGCTGGCACGTGCCGAAATGGTTCAGAATCTACTGAATTATGGTTTTAGAAATTATATTACTCAGGAGGTTTATCCGGCAGGTAAACTCATTCGGAACGTGGATGTTTATAAGGCTTTAAGTAATTCTGTTGCCGTTGAATCCGCTGCAGGAATAACTTTGACTGTACCACGGCGTGGTGATGCAGAGCTTACGCAAACGGTGACGATTCCTGAATATGTCATTGCACCTGTTGATCTGGGCCAGGTACTGGGGAATATTGAATTCAGCATACAGGGAAGCTCTCTGGGGAAATACCCGCTAACAGCTGTTACAGAGATACCGGAAGGAGGCATAGTTGATCAATTGATCGGCACGGTTATGCTCTGGTTTGCAGACTTTTAAGAAAGCTATAAGAGGCTTAAGGCGATGGCATTAGAAGAAGTTTATATAAATGGAAAATACCTGCCTGCAGCAGAAGCCTCGATTTCTATTTTTGATCGTGGTTTCATTTTTGGTGATGGTGTTTATGAAGTTATTCCTGTCTATGGAGGCAGGCTTTTTCGTTTGCAGCAGCACCTTGATCGCCTGCGCTATTCTCTCGGTGAAATTCGTCTGCCAGCTCCACTAAGTGATAAGGAAATAATACAGATATTTGAACGTCTGCTCAATGGTAGAAGTGATGACGCGTCTATTTATTTACAAATCACCCGCGGCAGTGCCCCCCGCAATCATGCTTTTCCCGATAAAATGAAACCGACAGTACTCGCCTATGCACAGGATTTGGTTTATCCGGATCAGGCACATCGTGAAGCCGGGGTCCGTGCCGTGAGTTTTCCTGATCAGCGTTGGGAGCGTTGTGATATTAAATCAGTTTCATTACTGGCAAATGTGCTGGCACGACAGTTTGCCCATGAGCATAATGCCGCTGAAGCCGTTCTTTTCCGTGATGGGAAACTGACAGAAGGAGCGGCGAGCACCTTGTTTGTTGTGCATAACGGGCAGCTGCTGACGACAGCCTCCGGACACAGCATCCTGCCGGGCATTACCCGTGAGCTGGTGCTTGAACTTGCCTGCGACCATGGTTTGCAATGCCAGCAAACTGATATTTCGGAACAACAGGTCAAACAGGCAGATGAGTTGTGGTTGAGCAGTTCAACGAAAGAAATACTGCCGATAGTCGAGCTTGATGGGGAACCTGTAGGTGACGGAAAACCCGGCCCGCATTACCATCAGATAATTAAACTTTATGATGAGTTTAAACTGAGGTTCAGGAATGGTGAAGTTTCGTGATTTAACGACGAATATGGAACCGCAAAGGCGCAAAGCCCGCAAAGGACATATGAAAAAACGGTGTTATGTATTCTATGTTAAAACCTTTGCGTCATAGCGCCTTTGCGGTTCTAAAAAACAGGTGAAATTATGACTGATAAAAAAGACGAAGAACTCGGAAAACTTTCGTTCCCCTGTACCATCGGTATCAAGGCGATGGGCCGTAAGGCGGATGATTTTGAACACAAGGTAAAAGACATCGTGGCCAGCCATACTGAGCCGGGTGCTATTGTCGGGGTGAAGTGCAAAGAGAGCAACAGCGGTAATTACCATTCAGTTACCTGCGAGGTGAAACTGGAAAACAGGGAGCAGATGGAAGCCATTTATAAGACCATGCACGATCATCCGGATATCCTGATGACGCTATAGGCTTCCTCTGATATTCATGAATAAAGGGGAAACAACAAGGCCTCTGGTAATTCGTCAATTCATAAAGCCGCAGGAATACATGGTCTGCTGGCAGCAGATGAAAGCATTTACCCGCGCAAGAACAGCGTCGGTATCGGACGAGATCTGGCTTGTAGAGCATGAACCGGTTTTTACCCTTGGTATAAGGGAAAATGCTGATGACATAATCGATCTCGGTGATATCCCTTTAGTAAAGACTGATCGCGGTGGTCTGATCACTTATCACGGTCCAGGCCAGGTACTCATTTACCTGATGCTGGATCTGCGCAGGCTTGGGACCGGTCTCAAGGCACTGGTCAGCGCATTAGAACAAATTACCATTGATGTACTGGCCATATATGGAATTCATGCATCAAGAAAGAAAAATGCCCCCGGGGTCTATGTCGACAACCGGAAGCTTGCTTCCCTCGGTCTGCGTGTTCAACGCGGGTGCACTTACCATGGGCTCAGCTTAAATGTGGATATGGATCTGTCTCCATTTGATAGAATAGTCCCATGCGGACTCGCGGGAATGAAAATGACCGATATGAAGAACCTGGGTGTGTCAGTAGATGTCGAGACTATTGGCAGACAGTTCATACAGGTGTTGTCTACGATGCTGGGATATAATCCAGTTTATGAAGATCTCGGTGACAGTTCACACTATGACGATGAGTAATAAACAAACAGGCGGTTTATCAGCACCCTTGCCGGCAGGAGCCGAGAAGGGGCAGGCAAAGACGGCACGTATTCCTGTAAAGATCGAACCGACCACTGAGTTTCTTCGTAAACCGGAATGGATACGAATCAAAGCACCTGTCACGCCCGAGGTTATTCGCTTGAAAAAGGCTCTGCGCCAGCAGAGTCTGCACACGGTTTGCGAAGAGGCTAATTGCCCTAATCTCGGCGAGTGTTTCAGCAAAGGTACGGCCACTTTCATGATATTGGGTAATGTCTGCACCCGGCGCTGTCCTTTCTGTGATGTTGCTCACGGCAGGCCAGATCCTGTCGATAAAAATGAACCACAAAACTTGGCCAGGATCATCGCCTCAATGAAGTTGCGCTATGTAGTCATTACCTCGGTAGATCGTGATGATCTCAGAGACGGCGGGTCCGGTCACTATGTGGACTGTATTGCAGCGATACGGGAAAAATCTCCGGAAACCCGGATTGAAGTGCTGGTACCGGATTTTCGTGGTCGTATGGCTATAGCACTGGAGATCTTATCGAAATCCCCACCCGATGTAATGAACCACAATCTGGAGACTGTGCCGAGACTGTATCGGCAGGTCAGACCCGGGGCAGATTACAACTGGTCACTGAAATTGTTAAAAGAATTTAGTCTTGCCCATCCTTCAGTGCCGACCAAATCAGGACTGATGCTGGGTGTTGGTGAAACCTTTGATGAAGTTATCGAGGTGATGCGTGATCTGCGAGAGCATGGGTGTGACATGTTAACCATTGGTCAATATCTACAGCCGTCCCGTCACCATCTGCCGGTTAGTCGCTATGTAGATCCGGCAGAGTTTGAACAGTACCGTGAATTGGGTGATGAAATGGGCTTTAGTAATGTTGCCAGTGGTCCTTTGGTTCGGTCTTCCTATCATGCCGATCTGCAGGCGGATGGTGAAGTCGTTACCTGATTGTTTTTTTGTGCTGGCGCATGGCTGGGTTTCTTTTTTATTCTTTTTCTTGAATTAATCTGTGTTTTTCGTCCTTCATGGGCGAGTTCATTTATGCAGGCCGTCCATGGCCTGCACCCTTCGGGCCAGTCTACGCCTGTTCAAATCCGCTCCCGGCGGATTTAGTCTTTTGAATCATATAAACAGAACCAAAGAAAAACCGCCCCATGTGTTGGCCTTCGGCTGCTCTGCGCGCTTCTGTCCGCACCGGGGACGGTAACCTCGCCAGTGTGGTCTCACGACTCATGAGTCGAGAGACCACACCAACTCAGACATGCACCGTGCTTTATCCGGCCC
>JAUWVE010000067.1 GCA_030617565.1 Gammaproteobacteria bacterium
AGACAGAATATTCACCCGTATCGGGGCATCCGATGACCTGGCCAGCGGCCGTTCAACCTTCATGGTGGAAATGACCGAAACAGCAACAATATTACGTAATGCGACAGCCGAGAGCCTGGTCATACTGGATGAAATCGGTCGCGGCACTTCCACCTTTGATGGGCTGTCTTTAGCCTGGGCCTGCGCAGAAGAACTGGCCGGCAAGATTCGGGCATTCACCCTGTTCGCAACGCATTACTTTGAACTGACCAGCCTCAACGAGGAGCTTGAAAGTGTAAAGAACGTACATCTCACCGCAGTAGAAAGTAAAGACAACATTACTTTTCTATACGAGGTACAGGATGGCCCGGCCAGCCAGAGCTATGGGCTGCAGGTGGCTTCGTTAGCGGGTGTTCCTCAGCCTGTTATTGCCATGGCAAAAACAAAATTGCTGCAGCTGGAAAAAGAACTGGTGAAACAACATGAAGGCCAGCAGCTGTCCATCTTTGAAGCTATTGATGATGAAGCTGAACAATCAGATAGCTTAAAGGAAGAAATCGCCGCCCTGGATCCCGATAGAATGACTGCGCGAGAGGCACTGGATCTGATTTATCGTTGGCAGGAGAAGATTAAGGATTAAGGATTAAGGATTACGTTTTATGAATTACGATTTATGTAAAACCACTGCTGTCCCACAAAGAAATATCAATCGATGAGTAAGTGTTGATTGTGCTGCTTTTACTGAAACTTAAAGACTTTTGAGACATGAAAAACAGCCTTCCCAAACCTGAAGAACAAAAAAGATATCTCTCACGGGGCTCGCAGGGAACACGGGGAGGTCAAAGGCTTTTTTCTTTGTAAATCAAAATATTCTTTCTTTTGCTTTCCTGCGTACTCTGCGGGCCCTGCGAGAGGAGAGTGTTTCAGCTGTTTGCCTGAAGCTAGTTCAGAATCAAAATGACAATGAGGAGTTTATGGGACAGCAGTGATGAAAAACCTAAAACGTAAGCCGTAAAACAATCTTTTGCTACCCCTGGCTGTGAGGTAAACAAAAATTGATTACGCAAAAGGCAGAAGCTGACTCTTCTACCCGCTATAAGACATTATTGTAATTTTTTTGGTCCGCTCTGTATTTTTGCAATTTCAATAATTGTTTCCAGACGCACCAGACGGCGATCATGATCCCTCAGTTCAAGGGCAAGCTCAGATAGCATATTACCCGCCTTCTCTACATTATCCGTCAGCAGGAGGACTTTTTTCATCGCCTTGATACTGTCGTTTATAACACTCATCCCCGTGCCTCTCTCAGTTCCTGCAATACCTGACCAGCAACTTCCAGCCCATTGCGTAACGAACTTTCTGCACGTTTTGTTGATTCATTGACTTGCTCAATCAGGGATTGAAGCAACAGCTCGTCGTCTTTATTTGCCTGCTCACCGGCACAACGGCTTCTAACCAGCTCCGACACAGACACGCCTTGCTTTTTAGCCTCGGATCCCAGGAATAATTTGAAATCAGGCGTTGCCAGGATAGTAATACGTTCTGTTTTCATAGGCATGATTATCTCCTTATGCTGTAAACATTATAACACACATTATCATGCTAACAAATAAAGAGATAAAGGTGAAGTCAGGTTGTGAGTGCACACCTGAGTCAAAAAAGCAGAGCAACAAATTGGGTCAGGCCTTGTCTTTTGCCTTAACAATGATGAACTCAGGATGTAAATGTACCACTTGAGCTGACATTCGGGACATCGCAGGAATAATTATAGAAGGATTACCTTTTACCTAAAACCACTGCTGTCCCATATAATCCCCTCTCCCATTGGGAGAGGGTTAGGGTGAGGGAAACCGAGTAGGTAAGGGGTTGATTTATCCGCCCCCTCATCCTGGCCTTCTCCCTCCAGGGGAGAAGGAATGGCCTTCAGTAATAATTTGAAAATTCATGTCTCTATTCCTTCTTTAAAGCCTTTTGCTTGTTTCAGCAATAACTAAACTGACTTACATTCTATATTTATGGGACAGCAGTGACGTAATCCCTAAAAACGTAACCCGTAAAACGATCTTTTTACTACCCCTGTGAATTCAGGATCTTGATCAATTGATCGGCAGGCACAAAACCCGGCAGGACCTTACCACTCTCAAGCACCAGTGTAGGTGTGCCGGTAACACCAATCGCCTGGCCCAGGTCGTATTGCTCCTGCACCGGATTGTCACAGTTTTTTGCTTCAACTACACCGCCTTCTTTGGCAATACCAATGGCCTTTTTCTGATCCTCTGCACACCAGGCCGAAACAGATTTTTTGAATGTGGGTGATCCGGCACCGGCCCTGGGATACATCAGATACCGTACTGAAATACCCGCCTTGTTTAGCTTCGGTACTTCCTTATGCAGCATTGAGCAATACGGGCAATCGACATCGGTAAATACAGTAATCGTATGCCGGGTTTTTCCTTCAGCAGGAAAGATGATCATTTTTTTCTCATCGTAGCCGTTAATTACCTGCTGCGTGAGCCTGCTTTGTGATTTTTCTGTCAGGTTTACTTTATCTTGCAGATCTATGATGCTGCCATTGACTATGTAACGACCATCCTGAGAGATATATAGCACCCTTCCATCACCAGTAAATTCGTACAGGCCCTGAATGGGGGTGGCTTTTACTGAGTTAGCATCATAGCCGGGCACTACAGAATCAAGTCGTTTTTTAATCTCAGCGGGTGTTTCAGCTGCCAGTGCGCTGTTCATCAGAAGCAGAGCAGTCAGAGAAAGAATAAAAGATTTCAGTGTGGTTTTTTTCATAATATAGGTCGTTTAAGAGATTTGGGTGAATGTCACGAATAAATAGGACAAGTTAATGCATTATTGGTTCACGCTGGAACGGATTCTTCATTACCAGAGGTGCCCTTAAGTATATCGGTTTCACCTTCAGTGCGCGCAATGATGACGGCTCCGCATGAATCAGAAAAGACATTGACTGTGGTCCGGCACATATCGAGTATTCGATCGACCGCCAGGATGAGGCCAATCCCCTCCGCCGGTAGGCCGGCTGCAGTAAGGATAACCACAATTGCAACAAGGCTCGCGGCCGGTACTCCTGCCACACCTATCGAAGTAAGCAACGCGGTAGTAACGATAAGAAACTGCAGGCCCATGTTCAGGTCTATGCCATAGGCCTGGGCAATGAATATGACGGCTACACACTCATATAGAGCGGTACCATCCATATTTACCGTCGCTCCCAGCGGCAGGACAAACGAAGACACCCTGTTTGACACCCCTGCCCGCTTTTCAACACAATCAAGCGTAACAGGCAGTGTTGCTGCTGATGAACTGGTAGAAAAAGCCATCATCAGTGCCGGCGACATGGCCTGGTATTGCCTTATCGGGTTTACCCTGCCGATGAATGTGAGCAATAAAGGCATGGTAATGACTGAATGAAACAGCAGGGCAAGAAAAACGGTTCCGGCAAAACTTGCCAGCGGCAACACTGCATCGAAGCCGGTAGAGGCTACAACCTTGGCGACCAGTGCAAATACACCGATTGGGGCAAATTTCATTACCAGTTCAGTAATTTTCAGCATGATCAACATCATGGCCTGCCAGAAATTCGTCATTACAGAACCATATTTTTCAGGAATGCGAACCATGTAATAGGCAAAAAGAAGACTGAATGTGATGATACCTAGCATCTGACCATCGGCAGCAGCCCTGACAATATTAGTTGGCAGCATTCGCTCAAAAACAGTAAGAAAATCAACTGCTCCTCTGCCCTGAGCATTTTCTACAATGCCTGAAACGTCTGCTTCAAGCCCCATAAGACTACCGGCAGGCATGCCGTTCACCACACCGGGAGCAATAAGATTGACAAAAAACAGGCCTGTCAGAATTGCCAGTAGACTGGTAGATAAATAATAAACCACTGTTTTGGATCCCAGGCGTCCAAATCCCTTTCCTGTGCCCACGCCTGCTACACCAGTAATGATCGATGCTGTAATCAGCGGCACAATCAACATTTTCAGGGCACTAAGAAACAGCCCTCCAACAAAGGCGTACATAGAATAAAAAGTCACGCCGCCCAGGCCTGCTTCTGTTCCGCTTGCGTACCCTGCAATCACTGCAAGAATCATTGCAATTAGAATTTGCCAGTGTAATTGTAATTTAAGCATACTGATCATCATAAAATTGGAGTTTGCAGACTCTACACTTTCATCAAGCCAGTGTCACTAGTGCGTTTACACCTTAACCCTTATGCGACCCTGGCACTTGACTCTGCAGTAATAGACACTATTTAATACGTTAATATTCATTGATTCGAATCAGGAGAAAAAATGACAGCAGTTCATTTAGTCTGCCCTCACTGTGGCGGCATCAACCGTGTTCCGGCTGAGCGACTGAAAGATAAGCCTGCTTGCGGCAAATGCCATAAGCCTGTGCTCGATGGTTTGCCTGTCAATCTTGGCAGTCGTGATTTTGATCGATTTATCAGCAAAAATGACCTGCCTGTGGTGGTCGACTTCTGGGCCGCATGGTGTGGCCCCTGTAAAATGATGGCGCCTGCCTTTTCTCAGCTGGCTTCGCAAATGTCCACACAGATACGTTTCGCCAAAGTCGACACTGAACAGGCCCAGGATATTTCTGCCCGTTTCAATATCCGCAGCATCCCGACAATGATTTTGTTTAAAAATGGCAAGGAAGTTGACCGTGTCTCTGGCGCCCTGGATCAAACAGGAATGAAGCAATGGCTGGCTGCATCTTTATGATTCAGGAACAGGCTTATAGCTGGTTCATGTTATTTCCTGATGTCCGGATTATTTAAAAAATCATCATAGATTTTCCGGGTGCCATTCTCTAATTCTGTTTTAAACCTCCAGCCTAATTTGTTCAGCCTGCTAACATCCATACGTTTTAGCATTGTGCCGTCCTGTTTCGTAGTGTCAAAAACAATCTCACCTTCAAAACCTACTACCTTTTTTACCAGCTCGGCTAAATCCTTAATGCTAATATCTTCCCCGGTACCAATATTGATTAACTCTCCAATATCTTCTGCATCATATTCTTCCATTAAATAGAAGCAGGCCTCAGCCATATCATCAGCAAACAGGAACTCTCTACGTGGCTTTCCCGTTCCCCAGACAGTAACGGTCTTATCCTGATTGACCATGGCTTCATGAAACCTTCTTATCAACATCGGCAGAACATGGGCATTTTCCGGATGATAATTATCCCCAATGCCATATAAATTTGATGGCATCACACTAATAAAATTGGTTCCATGCTGGTCATTAAAGGCTCCACATAACTTTATTCCCGCAATTTTTGCTATCGCATAAGGTTCATTCGTGGACTCTAACGGTGAAGTAAGAAGATCTGTTTCTTTTATCGGTTGCGGAGCATTCTTAGGGTAGATGCAACTGCTGCCGAGAAATAATAATTTAGTTACATTATTTTTATAGGCTGACTCAATAATATTATTTTGAATTTTAAGATTTTCCAGTAGAAAATCCGCACGATAGATATTGTTGGCATATATCCCGCCGACTTTTGCAGCGGCAAGGAAGACCCAGTCAGGCTTTTCGGTTTTAAAGAATTCCTCAACTGCCTGCGGGTCCAGCAGGTCTAGCAGCTTATGCGTGCGAGTGATGATGTCATGGTAACCCCTGCTTTCTGCTGTTCGACACAAAGCGCTGCCAACCATGCCTCTATGTCCGGCTATGTATATCCTGGGCATTATATAAACCTTAATTATCTGGAAATAATCATTCTATCAGTTCTGTATCCGCATGTGAGTACGGCGGAGAACAGCAACACAGTATCTTTAAATCGATTTCACCAATGTTTCTGATTTGATGAGCTGTGCCGGGCAGGATGCATACGGTATCTCCTGCCCCAACCTGAAACGTCTTTTCTGCCAGTGTCATTTCACCCCTGCCCTGGGTCACATGGTAGAGCTCTTCACTGTGGTGATGTTTATGAAGCCGGGTAATACTCCCTACAGCTATAATTGCCTCAGCAAGGCTTTGATTTTTATTACCATGCTGCACTGGATGCATCAGCTCACGAATTGTAGAACCATCTGCTGTCGTATAGGGAGTGGATTCGGAGATGCCTGTCTTTTCAATGAACACCGTCATGATGTAATCATTCTTTCTTCTCAAATCTCAGTGACAGCGAATTGACACAATACCTAAGCCCTGTCGGCCGGGGTCCATCGGGAAACACATGACCAAGATGTGATCCACAACGACTGCACTGAATTTCTGTTCGGGCCATACCATGCGAAATGTCCTGCTGTTCAGTCACACCTGTTTCTGTAGATGCTTGATAAAAACTGGGCCAGCCAGATCCCGAGTCATATTTTGTCGATGAGTTGAATAGAGGCTCCCCGCAGCAACGGCACAGATATGCACCCTCTTCTTTTAAATCATAATATTCACCTGTAAAAGGCCGCTCCGTGCCCTTCTGTCGGCAAACAACAAATTCCTCAGCGGTCAGATCCTGCTGCCATTCCTCTTCTGATTTTTTAATCTTTTCTGTCATAAGACTATGGAATAGCTATATAGTAATAGGCAATTATGTGGAGAACGACAAAAGCCGCTATGCCCGCTAGAACATCATCGATCATGATGCCAAAGCCGCCACTTATGCGTTTGTCAGCGACGCTAATCGGCCAGGGTTTAAGAATATCGAAAAACCGAAACAGGACAAAACCAATAACAATCCAGAGCCAGCCTTGCGGTGCAGCAATCATAGTTACCAGGTAACCAACTATCTCATCCCAGACGATGCCTGAGTGATCATGCACACCCAGTTTTTTTGTTGTTACATCACATAACCAGATACCAACAAGAAACATCAGCAGGGTAATTAACAGATACGACCACAGTGGCGTTTCGTTTAGCAGCAGGAAGACCGGTATAGCGGCCAGCGTTCCGAATGTCCCGGGGGCAAAGGAACTGCAGCCACTGCCGAAGCCAAAGGCAAGCCAGTGCACAGGATCACGCATGATGCCTTTACAGGGTGAATTCGTCGAATGCGTCTCTTCAGTCATAAGAAGTCTATATTCAGGAATTTATGATCTGATTCCAGTAACTGTTTGAGTGTCTTATCAAGCATTGAAATGATTATATCCGTGTGTGACTATTTCCAGCAATTCACCATTGCTGTCTTTCCATAATATCCCTTCACCCTCCGTGATTTCGCCAATTTTCGCCAGTGGTGAAAATAAAGGTGGCCACGATTGCTCTAATTTGTGAACCTTGCTGGCAGGAACTGTGAACAGCAATTCATAATCATCGCCACCATAGAGAGCCGCCTCAATGACTCTCTCATCAGATAAACCTGATATAGCAGGCAGGACGTTTTTTAGGCTGACTGAATCAATTACAGCACGGCAGCCGCTAGCCAGCACGATATGACCCAGATCAGCGGCCAGACCGTCAGAGATATCAATCATCGATGAGGCATAATTTCTCAGGAAAAGCCCTTCCTGCAGGCGTGGTTGGGGATAATCGAGTTTATCAAGGCAATTCGACCGGTCTGTGTCAGACAGAGTGACCTCATCATTTATTGCTGCAAGCCCCAAAGCAGCCATGCCCGGTAAACCCGTAATATAAATAGCGTCACCTGGACTGGCTGTAGAACGCCTAATCGCCATTTTTTCTGGAATGGTGCCCATAACAGACAATGTTATGGATAATGGTCCACGTGTTGTATCACCACCTACCAGACTCACAGCATATTTTTTCGCCAGGGTAAACAAACCTTCTGAAAAGGCTTTCAACCAGCTTGAATCAGCCTGCGGCAGGCTAAGGGCGAGGGTAAACCACCGGGCCTGTCCTGCCATCGCAGCAATATCACTCAGATTGACGGCAAGGACCTTGTGACCAATGGCACGGGGATCTGTCTGTTCGGGGAAATGAACGCCTTTAATCAGCGTATCGGTCGTGAACAGTAATTCCTCTCCCTCTGCAGGCTTTATGATCGCCGCATCATCACCGATGCCAAGAATGAC
>JAUWVE010000219.1 GCA_030617565.1 Gammaproteobacteria bacterium
GCCCATATCCATGTCCATGCCCATTCCCATATCCATGTCCATACCACCATAATCGGGCATGCCCATACTGGGCATCTGGCTCGCTACCGGGCCATCATCGATATCAATACCGCCACCACCAATGTATCCCGGATGGTAACCCCAGGGTCCTCTGCCATAATAACCGCCATATCCAACACCATAGGTCGGGTGGCTCCGGTAACCGTATCCGCCGCCACCGCTGGAACAGGCGCCGAGTGATGCCAGGAAAGAAATTGCCAGGATCGTAAGTATAATTTTAGTTGGCTGCTTCACTATTATTTCTGCCTCTGTTGAATCGCAAAAACACCACCGGTCGGATCGGCCACGATGGCAACATCAGTATTTGCGGTATCTTTCATGGCGTGTAAAACAACCGAACCACCGTTCTTTTCCACAGACTCCAGTGTATGCTTGATATCGCTGACCAGCAGGTAGGGAAGCCAGTTGGGGCCCACATCTTCCCAGGGTATTTTCACAACACTGGCGCGGGCTGCACCATCCCTGCCCATCACCATAATGTCGCTGCCATCTGAATCCCGCAGCGTTACTGATTTGTAACCGATAACCGCCTCATAAAATCTGACAGCACCGGCTGGATCATCTGCCCATAGCTCTGCCCACAGCCAGTTATTTGGTGTTGGGCTTTCATCCAGGGGATCTCCTCCACTGGCCTGCAAGAACATCAACATCGCGCCGCCGGCATCAGTTGCCAGCACATAGCGGCCGCGGTTGGCTAAATCAACCGGGCCTTCAAGTATCTTGCCACCGTTGCTGCGCACGGCCGAGGCAGTCGCATCTACATCTGTCGTCGAAATGGAAATCAGCCACCTCGCCCCATCATCCGGCGCGTCTTCCTCGTAGGCTGCGATGGCTGCAACAGGCCGACCCTGGTAGCTCGCCTCAGCAAAACTGCCATCCGGGTCAAGCGTAATATCCCAGCCGAACACACTTTCATAGAAAGACGCCGCCTGTGAAACATCGTTGGTTACCAAATCCACCCAGATAACTTTGCCGGGATAAGATTGATTGGTGGCCACATTGGTCACCGGGCCAACGGTTCGTTCTGCCAGAACAGATTGTGTCATAAACAGGGCAAGTATCAGTGCCTTGCCGGCATGCCTGAGTAAACAACGATGTGTCCTGGCAGCCTTACGCCATTTGGCACTTATATTTTGTACATTCAAAACCATCTCCTTTTAAGAACTTTAAAACAATTTCAACACTGGCCCTGAGTAGTGCTACAACTGTCACGCAGCACAGACCAGTGGAAGTTTGTATTCTTTGCGAATGTCAGTCAGTTCTGCAACTGCCTGGCGCATGGCCTGTTCAGCATCAGCTTCGGTCTTAATGTCCCAGTCTTCCGCGACGATCACTGGTAAAAGACTTCGCGCACGATCTTCCTGTTTTGAATCAGCATAGCTAAGCACTTCCAGCCATAAACCTGCCAGCCGGAAATTCGGGTTATCCGACAGCTGCGCTTTGGCGGCCCGGTTCAAAGTCACCTCGTGCCGGCATTCGGCCAGGGACGCCAAACCCTCATAGGCATCCTCGCCAATTTCCCGGCGCAATGTCTCCAGGCTTGCCTGTTGCTGAACCTGCTGCTTTTTATCTTTCTGATGGCCGGCTATTCCGCCTGCAGTAGCCCCAACGGCACCACCGTACACGGCACCCCTGGCCGCACGGTCCAGGGGGTCGCCGCCAAATACCAATGCACTCACAAGACCACCAACTGCGCCCGCGGCAGCCCCCTGGACTGCACCCTGTTTTGCACCTTTGGATGCATGGCTGCCGCTGGCACAAGCGGCCAATTGCATGAGAAGGGACACAAGAACAATGCTGAAAATTGTCTTCAGAGCCAGTGAATTGTGGTGCGAAAAATACATCATGACTCTCTCCTTAACCAGGCAAGCAAATGTTCTGACATTCAGGTCCACGAGACCCTTCAGAAGTAGTACTCAACGGGTCATAAATGTTAACATATGATTCATGATTTGTACCTTTTAATCACCGTTCAGAAACGACGTAAATGAAAGAACCAGTTGCCGGTGTTCAACTCACACATTTTGCGGATCAGTTTACGCTGGGGTTGCTGTTTGTCATAACGATCACCTTATTAATAGTGTTTGTTGAGATCGGCTTTCGCCTCGGCAAACGGCAGCAGGGAAAAATAATCA
>JAUWVE010000088.1 GCA_030617565.1 Gammaproteobacteria bacterium
CAGGGCAAACGTAATCTCGACAGGGGCAATAGGGCATTTATGTGGCACACCGACGACGATAGCAACTTTGCCACCTTCAAACTCACGCAAAGCTCTGAACATACTCACCGCACCGGCTTCAGTGTAAAAAGTCTCACTTCCCTCATCCAGGCCAGGGATCTTCCTCGGCATAATTCGTGAACCAGTAGCTATAACAAGGGTATCGTATTTGTGAACTTTACCGCTTTTAGTTGTCACCTGATTATTTTCCAGGTCAAATTTCTCAACCGGATCGACGTGAAAAATAATGCTGGTTTCTAACAGGCTCTTTTGTTTACGGTACAGTTCATCCGGCATCATCTGCCCGAAGGCGACGTAAAGAAGACCAGGCTGGTACATGTGCTGATCGGAGGCCGACAGCATCGTTATTCTAGAAGTTCCGGAAGTAATCTCCGGGGCAAGCCGCCGTGCGAGGTTGTTGGCTATGATGGTACCACCAGTGCCTCCACCAACGATTAATATTCTCATTGCATTCTCCTAAATAATAAATCTCAGGACGATACGGCTATTTGCCAGTCGCATCTCATTAATAAATATCGTGCTATTTAGCCTTTCTTACCGTTATGTGCCAGACATCGTCAACCTTTTCGCTAGCCACCATTTCGTGTCCGATTTTGTTGACCCATTCAGGAACATCACTGGCAGTCCCCTGATCTGTTGATAACAGCTCCAGCGTGTCGCCTACCTCTGCCTGCTTCATGTAGGTAATTAACTCCATCAGCGGCCCCGGACAGTAGGTATTGCATGCATCGATAACCTTGTGTTCACTCATTAGCCTGTTGCTCCTGTACATTTATTCACAATTAATTCAGCTACGCTCAGAATGTGAGTATTTCCGCACCTTCGGCATCCATGAGAAATTTTGTCAGCCCTGTCGCCGGGCCAAACCCGGGATCCAGGTCCTCATCAGTAATTTCCAGAAGATCCAGTGCCATTGAACAAGGCAATAATCGTGCATCGCCCAGGTCACCAGCCTGCTGAAACAGCTGCTTGAAAGGTGGCACACCTTTTTTATCCAGTAGCGCCCCGAACTCCCCTTCTGCCGGAGCAACTGCGTCTTTACCTTTAACGAAATATGTCAACGCGTTCATGGAGAAAAATACACAAACGGCTTCACCACTCGCCGCAGCTACAGATGCAACCATTGCTGCCATCTGTAATTTTTCATGGGTGCCGGAAACGCAAATAATGTGAATTTTCCTGGGCATTATGTAACCTCGCACATGTCAATAGAGTGCACATCATGCTTGATAGCAATGCGACTTCCATCTTCGAGGGAAATGATGCTGATACTAAATTTGAGCTTCATGCGCCTCGCTCCAATATGCCAACAGGTCATTAATTAGTGGCAGGGAAAACCCTGTGAGTGGCGCATGTCATGCGCTGCATTATGCACTGCAGAGGTACTTACGAAGCCTGCTGCATAAACAATCACAGCCCCTAATACAAAGGCACCGATCAGTTGCAGCGGTTTTGAAATCCTTGTCGAAATCGATGCTTTACGTACAGTAGTAACAGTTGATGTTTGGTTTTGCATGGTTAATTCTCCTGTCGTTCTGATGAAATAAGTTGAGTCAAATATAGGACACCATGGGTCACACTGAAGATGACTCTATCTCCGGTGGTAATTCAGGCCCCGAGGGCGAAACGTTTCCCGAGGGTGATAGTATCCGTCGTACAGCCCAGGCTGAGACAAGCCCAAGCGAAAGCCAGAAAGCAATATTTGCGATAGCCGTCGCGCCAATAAACTGTTGTGCAATTTGCTCAAGTTGTGCAGCAGCCGCCGGTGGCTGATCCGCAAACATGGCACCCGGCGCATGTGGTGCACCGACCAGCTGAGGCACCAATAGCATCAAGGGAGCAGCCCAGCGCCACGGGGGCTTGCCAAATGCTAAACCGGCGAGTCCTGCTGCCGTAGATACTACTGCGAATAACCACCATATCTGTCGAGCTTCCAGGTCTGCCGTTGCAGCGAGAGGGATCTCGGGTGGTAGACCAAGTGCGGGGGCCAGCCAGAAAACAGTGTAGCCTGAAATTCCCCAGAGTAAGCCGTGTCGCCAGTCAAACCACGTCACCGCAGCATTATTGAGACTACTTGATGCCACCATGACAACCATTATAGCCAGTGCAAATCCGATAGCAGTCAATACATTCGACAGTAACGTGTAAGCAGTTCGTTCGATTCCATTGTCCGGTGACCATGCATCTGCCGAATGTTTATGCTCCGAATGATCGTGTACACGTGCCAACTGGCCTGCTTGTTCAATGGCTGGGACCGACGCGGACTCTTGCTCAAACACCTCCGCACTGTGGATGATGGGAACAACCTGCCAAGTCTGAGCCACAGTCAGTACCAGGCCAGAGATGGCACCAACCAACAGAGCATAGAATACAATTTGCCGAAAAATCATGACTGTTCTCTCTTTTTTTAGTGGCAGGGAAATCCCTGAGAATGACGCATGTCATGTGCCACGTTATGAACCGCCGAGGTATTCACAAAACCCACGGCGTACAGGATGGCCATCCCCAATAGTAAGGCTGCAGCAAGCTGTATCGGTTTCGAGATGGATATCGAAAAAGTTGATGCGTTAATAGATGCTGTGCCTGAAGCCTGATGTTGCATTGTTATTTCTCCTATATATTGTCGAAAATCTGTATTTTCACAAACGATGGTTAAGCCGCGCGATGCCAGCACCAGTGCTTGATGACATACGCCAAAGAGCTATCGAGTAGATAACCGATGATACCGATGGTGAGTACCATCGCAGTGAGATGATCGTAGGACAATGTCTCACGCGCATCCGCAATGGAATAACCAAGACCCGAAGTCACACCGAGAAACTCTGCCGGTACAAGCACAATCCATGCGACACCGAGGGCGGCGCGAATACCGGTTACAATGTCAAAAGCAATTGCAGGCAGGATAATCTGGGTCAATGTATGCCAGCGTGTTGCGCCAAGATTGCGCGCTACTTTGAACCAGGCCGGATCAACCTTGGCCAGGCCAGCTGCAGTAGCGAATGCAACTGGCCAGACCGAAGCGATCGCGAGAAGAAAGATAATCGCCTGATTCCATGAGAGGAACACAATGACGGCTATAGGTTCCCAGGAAAGCGGGCTGATCATACGCAGCAGCTGGAATGGAGAATTACTCAGCTCCCGGAACCTGCGACTGCGACCAAGCAGGATGCCGATTGGTATACCTACTGATATCGCTATCGATAGTGCAATTCCCAAACGGTAGCCACTGGACTTGATGGCATCCGGGATTGTTCCATCAGCCCACAGTCCAGGAAAAGCCTTCAATGTGGGAATGGGCCCGAAGTCAGCAAAATTAGTAGTGTCCGGGTTAATATAAAGCATGTAGCCCCCAAGCCACCAAAGACCAAACAGGATAGCAAGGCCAGCAACCCAGTTGAAAAGGCGTTTGCCTCTCACTTTCAGTGCACTGAATTGCTGGTTGGCCCCTGTTGCTGTAGCCACCTCATTGATGACTACCTCGCTTGTGGTATTTGTTTTCAAACTACAAATAACTCTTCACGGGTGTATGGATCGCCTGATTGAGGAACACTCGAGTCTTCTTTCCATTTAGGATTCGCTTCAAGCGCCTTTTTCACGAAGTCATAATTCACCAGATCTTCCGCCACATGTTCAGGGGTCAGTTTATCCAGGAAGGCTGTGTCGCCCGTCAGCACTGTGTCTTTTAAATATTGCACATTCAGTTTAGTGGCTGATTTGTATGGCCAGGCCTGGAAATTGATACGATCCTGTCCCCATTCCGTGTGCTGGATCGCATGAGGATTTTTATAGTATGCGGGATCATAAAAGGTCATTGCGCGTTTAACGACCTCTTTCGGGAACGGGTAATATTTCTTGCCATCACGAGAGAGCATTTCAGACATCTTTTCTCTGTTCTCGCCAAGATAAATCTGTGCTTCAATAATGGCATTGAGCACGCCTTGCGTCCAGGCTGTACGATCAGGATCCATCGTGTCTTCCTCATGCATAGCAACCACGCAACAGGGGTGCCCCTTCCAGACATCGCCGGTGAATCGCAACACCTTGCCACCTGCCTTGAGCTCGCCCAATGCACCAAAAGGTTCTGCTACGCAATAGGCGTCAATTGACTTGGCCGCAAGCGCAGGCGGCATGGAGGGAGGAGGCAGGACGACGATATTACATTCGTTAGGCGCAAGCTTTGCATCTTGAGGACGAATCACCGGCGTAATTCCTGCTGCCCTCATCATTTTTTGTGAGATGATGTTGTGGTTCGAATACCAGTACGGCACGGCAAACTGCTTGCCACCAAGATCCGCAGCAGTGTTGATGCCAGTGTCCTTACCCACCACAGTGACCGAGCCGTTGGTATGATCCCAGGCAGTAATCTTTACCGGGAAATTACTGTTGTAGCGCATCGCGACGGGAATCGGCGCCAGCAAATGCGTGAGATTAAAACGGTGAGCTGAAAATGCCTCGACCAAAGGCGACCAGCCACGGATAAGTGTGGGTCGCACGGAATCTATGCCCTGCTTCTTAAAAAAACCCATTTCATGCGCAACAAGTAGTGCAGCTGCATCTGTTATGGGTATGTAACCCAGTTTTATCACTGGGTCCCATTTCTTTTTTTCTGCAAAACTGGGGGCTGACATCATGCCACTACCTACTGCTGCTGCAGTAGCCGCACTTATCTTGAGAAAGTCGCGACGGTTAAAGCCAGATCCCAATACATCTCTAAAAAGTGGATCAGATTGCACTACCAAATCTGGATCTTGTACTCCGTCGCCATGCTTCTGGTATATCTTTTTCATGTCGCTACCTCTTTTCTGGTTAATTAAGTCTGAACTACAGGTTCAAACATACGTCAGGTGATACGGATTACAGTTCATGCAATCACCTCATCAGCAACTTCTATGCTATCTGGATCAGCGATGATGAGATCTGTCATCTGTGCTTTGTTCATTTCGTATCCTCTATATAGTAGTAATTACTAACTCTGATGGTGACTCTTGTGGTGTGTTTGCTGCATCGTGAAAAATTTTCATAAGCTCTACACGGCTGGCCCGAACCTGCGGGTCATTGCGTTCACGTGGGTCGGGGAGATCTACCTCGATGTCATGCATTATCTTGCCAGGCTGTCCAGCCATGATCAGTGCCCGATCGGCCATCAATACCGCTTCGTCGATATCGTGAGTGACCATCACCAGGTTGATACCCAACTCCTTCGCAATGGAACGGACATCGTGCTGCAAAGATGCACGGGTAAAAGCATCAAGTGCTGAGAAAGGCTCATCCAGAAGAAGCATTTCGGGTTCCATCACCAGCGAACGGGCAAGTGCAACGCGTTGTTGTTGACCACCCGAAAGATCCTGCACATTATTGTCGGCAAATTCTTCCAGGCTGACCAGACTGAGTGCATAGCCAACACGTTCACGGATTTTCTTTTTAGGCCAGTTTGCGAATTTGAGGCCAATGCCAACATTGCTTGTCACCGTCATCCAGGGAAAAAGGTGTGGCGCCTGGAACATCATCACCCAACGTGGCGATGTCCCTTCGACTTTCTTACCATCCAGTTTTACTGATCCACCATTAGGCTCCAGCAGACCAGCAAGGATGTGCAGCAGGGTCGATTTACCGCAGCCGGACCGGCCAATAATGACTAGCGATTCACCTGGGGCAGCCTCCACATTAACACTCTCAAATGTCAAGGGACTCTGAGCGGTATAACGATGGGTTAGATTATCCATCTCAATACTTATGCCGCGGATTGCCATCGTTCAATGCCTGCCAGCTAAAGATAGCCCGTGGGATAGTTCGACGATGATGCTGTCTAACCACCCAGGCTTCTGCATGCTGCTGTCAGGAACGACAGCATCTGCAACAGATTCTGGATAGTTACATCCCGATGAGGGCTTAATATAAAGATTTGTCATGTACCGTCATTCCCTACAATTGTATTATCGTTAACTCAGTTAAATAATCGCATTGTTAATCGTCGTAGCCGAAATTGAGGCGCTTATCTACATCCTTCATTCGCTTCGCCAGTTCATTCTCATCTATCAAACCACGGCGAATCATTGAGTGTGCCAACGCCAATAACTGTCTTTCAGGGAATGGCACATCGGCATAATGCTGATCAACAAGCTTATCCTCTTCCCATCGACGTTCATTTGAATCAATCTTTTTATCATCTGCCATTACTGGTTTGCGCTCCTCCTTGGGCAGGCAGAT
>JAUWVE010000026.1 GCA_030617565.1 Gammaproteobacteria bacterium
CGTATGAAGAAGCAACAACAGAACTGGGGAAACTTTGACTACACCTCACTGAAAGCAGAAGGTGGTCCGTGCGACGGGGAATACTATGGTCTGCCGTGGCCATGCTGGGGCACACCTGAGATGGGGCATCCCGGTACACCAAATCTCTATGACGGTAGCAAGTCGGTTGCCGACGGTGGATTAACGTTTAGAGCCCGATTTGGCGTAGAGCGTGATGGCGTTAATCTTCTTGCCGAAGGTTTTCATTCCAAAGGCTCGGCCATCAAGGATGGTTATCCCGAATTCAGCGATAAGATGTTGAAGAAACTGGGGTGGTGGGATGACCTGACAGCTGATGAAAAGGCTGCTGCGGAAGGCAAGAACTGGAAGACGGACATGTCGGGTGGCATCCAGCGTGTTGCCATCAAGCATGGTTGCGCTCCCTTTGGCAATGCCAAAGCGAGAACCGTGGTCTGGACCTTCCCTGACCCGGTACCGATACACAGGGAGCCTCTTTACACCTCGAGGAGAGACCTGGTTGAAAAATACCCGACCTATGAGGATCGCAAATCTTTCTACCGCTTGCCCACACGATACGGTTCGATCCAGGCCAAAGATTACTCAAAAGATTATCCGATAATCCTGACCTCCGGACGTCTGGTTGAGTACGAAGGCGGCGGCGACGAAACCCGGTCCAACCCGTGGCTTGCTGAACTGCAGCAGGACATGTTCGTGGAAATCCATCCACGAGATGCCAACAACAATGGTGTCAAGGATGGCGATGATGTGTGGCTTGAAGGTGCAGAAGGGGCCAAAGTAAAAGTTAAAGCAATGGTCACCCGCAGGGTAGCCGCCGGAGTGGCTTTCATGCCATTCCACTTCGCCGGGCATTTCGAAGGCAAGGATCTGCGCAGTAAGTATCCGGAAGGGTCAGACCCAATTATCCTTGGCGAGGCCTGCAATACGGTGATGACCTATGGCTACGACTCAGTCACTCAGATGCAGGAGACCAAAGCGTCCCTGTGCCGAATCACTAAAGCTTGATAACGGGAGTAAAGCAAAATGGCAGCTATGAAATTTTATTGTGACGCTGAGCGCTGTATCGAGTGCAACGGTTGTGTGACGGCGTGTAAAAATGTGAATGAGGTTCCCTGGGGTGTCAACAGACGACGTGTCGTCACCATCAAGGATGGAGAGCCGGGCGAACGCTCTTTATCGGTAGCCTGTATGCACTGCGCGGATGCACCCTGTGCGGCAGTATGTCCGGTGGATTGCTTCTACACAACTGACGACGGCATTGTTCTGCATGATAAGGATATCTGTATAGGCTGTGGTTATTGCTTCTATGCCTGCCCGTTTGGTGCACCGCAGTTTCCAACAGATGGCGCTTTTTCATCACGCGGAAAAATGGATAAATGTACATTCTGTGCGGGCGGGCCATTAGAAGATAACAGCAGTGAGGAATTCCGGAAGTATGGCTCAAACCGTATAGCAGAAGGTAAGTTACCGGCGTGTGCTGAGATGTGCGCAACCAAGGCCTTGCTTGCTGGTGATGCGGACATGGTTTCTGAAATTTACCGCAAGCGTGTGGTCAACCGCGCACAGGCAGCCCTGGGGAAAGGGGCGCAGCTAAGGTATAGAAATTTCGGCTCTAAAGTCGACATGAAAGGGAAAGCGACAAACTGATCTTTTTGATGAATGTTGCATTACAAAGAAGGTTGCAAGCTAAGTACAGCTGACAAAATGGAGTACTGTGTCACAAATGACTATGTCAACAACTAAGTCCAGCCACGGTCCCCTAATGTTAAAGGGGATGCTCGCCACGGTTTTGCTGGTTCTGATTTTGCCGTTAATGCCGTACGTATTTGCTGTCAATACAGATGTTTCTTCCTCCGTTGCGGGCTCCGTTCCAAACCCGGGTGCCGATTTATGGCGGGCGGTAAGGGCACGGGATGGTGTTGTTGCTGGCAGCTCTCAGGTTAAAGGCGTTGAGACCGGTGTACTTATTGATCCGGCAGGAAAGGCCTGGTTAGAATTTCGAAAAGAAAAACTAATACCCTACAGTGCTTATGTTTTTGCGGGCGTTGCTTCTGCCCTGTTGCTTTATTTCCTGCTGCACGGGCGCATACGGATCAAGGCCGGGCGGTCCGGCGTTCTGGTGCCGCGTTATTCACGCTATGAACGCTGGGTTCACTGGATCATGGTCGTTGTATTTATGACGCTGGCATTAACAGGTGTAATTCTCCTTTATGGCAGATTTGTACTGATACCGCTTCTTGGCCCGGAAGGTTTTCATATGACGGCCCAGATAAGTAAATGGCTGCACGATATAATGGGACCCATATTTATCATTTCCCTGATTGTGATGGCCTTTACATTTTTTCGTGAGGCGATATGTCGTTGCAAGGTTGATATGATCTGGTTTTTGCGTGCAGGGGGCTATCTGGGTGGGAAGCACCCCAGTTCAGGTAAGATCAATGCCGGGCAGAAGGCATGGTATTGGGCTGTTGTCCTGGGAGGCATAGTATTGATAGGCAGCGGTCTGGTGATGTATTTTCCAAATTTTCAGCAGGGACGTGAAATCATGCAGAATGCCAACATGATACACGGGCTTGCCGCTGTCTTTGTGATTGCATTCATGTTTATACACATCTACCTCGCCTCGGTTGGGATGGAGGGTTCTCTGGAGTGTATGACTAGTGGCAATTGCGACGAGAACTGGGCCATAGAGCAACATGATCTCTGGTATGAAGAGATGAAGGAGGAAGGCAGAATAGGTGCCCAATCCAGTACAGAGAAGCAAGCGCAGTTACCAGACTAGCGTTTTTCCATTCGTAATAGCATCTAGTCCATAAATCTCCTTCCAGCCATATGTGGAAGGTTCTCTTTTCTGTGGTGATTCTCCTGTGTATGCAGGATGTTCTGTCTATGGAATATGATAGACTTTCAGAAATTAAAGAACATTCCAGATAACACAGGAGATTTAAATGGCCGGACACAGTAAATGGGCCAATATTCGCTTTCGCAAGGGTGCTCAGGACGCCAAGCGCGGCAAGCTTTTTACCAAATTCATCAGGGAGATTACCGTTGCAGCCCGCATGGGTGGCGGTGACCCGGATTCTAATCCCCGTCTCAGGGCCGCGATTGATAAAGGCCTGAACAATAACATGAAGAAAGACACCATTGAGAAAGCGATCAAGCGTGGTACCGGTGATCTGGAAGGTGTTAATTATGAAGAAGTTCGTTATGAAGGTTACGGTACTGCAGGGGTGGCGATTCTGGTTGATTGCATGACTGATAACCACAACCGTACAGTCAGTGAAGTGCGGCATGCCTTTAGCAAGTACAACGGAAACCTGGGCACAGATGGCTCAGTAGCCTATCTGTTTAGCAAGATGGGTGTTATTGCTTTTCCTGCTGGCAGTGATGAAGAAGTGCTTATGGATGCGGCACTGGAATCTGGTGCTGATGACGTCGTGACAGAAGATGATGGCTCGCTGGAAGTGCTGACCTCACCTGAGGCCTTCCACGATGTTAAAAAAGCACTGGATGAGGTGGGGCAGTCCGCCGAGTATGCAGAAATTACAGAACGTGCCTCAATAGAAACCGCACTGGATACCGAAAATGCCGAAAAGCTGATGCGCTTGATTGATGCGCTGGAGGACCTGGACGATGTGCAGGAAGTGCATTCAAATGCCTCTTTTCCGGATGACTTTGAAGGTTGATCTGGCTGACAGATGAGAGTTCTTGGTATTGATCCGGGTTCGCGCATTACTGGATTTGGTGTAATTGAAATAGAAAATGGCAGACTGCGCTATGTTACCAGTGGCTGTATAAAAATGAAGGAGCAGGCCCTGCCTGCAAGGCTCAAGACTATCTTCGAAGGGATGTCTGAGGTAATTGAGAATACCAGGCCTGATTTTATGGCGATAGAGGAGGTCTTTGTCTCCCGCAATGCCCGTTCTGCTCTCATACTTGGACAGGCGAGGGGGGCGGCGATATCTGCTGGTGTAAGCAAAGGCCTGGCAGTAGGCGAATACACTGCCCTGCAAATAAAGAAATCGGTGGTCGGCTACGGCCAGGCGGACAAGGCCCAGGTGCAGCACATGGTTCGAACTATACTTGCACTTGATGGCGTGCCGCAGGAAGATGCGGCCGATGCACTGGCCTGTGCGATCTGTCATAGTCACACACTGGAACACAATAATCGCATGAGTAAACAGCAGGGTATGAAAACACAACCATGATCGGTCAGTTACGCGGTATTCTATTGTTCAAACAGCCCCCGGCCCTGATACTGGATGTGCAGGGTGTTGGCTATGAGCTCGATGCACCGATGACTACCTTCTACGATCTGCCAAAGGAAGGCGGGGAATTGATGCTGCACACACATCTGGTTGTGCGTGAGGATGCCCAGTTATTATTTGGTTTTTCCACAGAAAACCAGCGCAACCTGTTTCGCACTTTGCTGAAAATCAGCGGCATCGGACCACGTGTCGGGCTGGCTATATTGTCTGGTTTGTCGGTAAAAGAATTTCGTCTGTGTATTAATGGCGAGGATGTGCTGAGGCTGACCAAAGTACCGGGTATCGGTCGCAAGACTGCAGAACGAGTGATTCTTGAGTTGCGTGGCAAGCAGCTGCCCGGTATGTCTGCCGATGAAGACGTGGCCGTTGCCGGCAGCAGCGATGAAATATGTACCGATGCGATAAGTGCATTGACCGCACTGGGTTATCGGGCAAAGGATGCAGAGAAAGTCATCGGCCAGCTGGCAGATCAATCTGAAAGCAGTGAGGGGATGAGTAGTGAATCCCTGATAAGACAGGCCCTGCAGGCCATGTCCGGAGGCGTAAGATGATAGAAACCGATCGCCTGATTGCACCGGAAACAAAAGAAGAGGCCGGCGAGCGGGTATTTGACAAGGCCCTGCGGCCGGTAAAACTCGACGAGTTTGTCGGCCAGCCGAGTATTCATCAACAGCTGGAGATTTTTATTACCGCCGCGCGAAACCGTGAAGAAGCGCTGGATCATGTACTGCTGTTTGGCCCGCCGGGTCTGGGTAAAACGACCCTGGCACACATCATCTCCAATGAAATGGAAGGAAAGCTGCACCAGACATCCGGTCCTGTACTGGAAAAAGCCGGTGACCTGGCCGCCTTGCTGACCAATCTCGAACAGGGTGATGTACTTTTTATTGATGAAATCCATCGACTGTCCCCGGCCATCGAGGAAATTCTCTATCCGGCGCTGGAAGATTACGAGCTCGACATTATGATCGGCGAAGGGCCTGCGGCCCGTTCAATCAAGCTAAGCCTGCCGCCATTTACACTTATCGGCGCAACCACCCGGGCAGGACTGCTGACCTCACCGTTGCGAGACCGCTTCGGTATCGTACAGCGGCTGGAATTTTACGACAGCACACAGCTACGACAGATCATCCATCGTTCCAGCGGAATCCTGGGCGTGCAAGCCGATGATGAGGGAGTGGCAGAAATCGCCCGTCGCTCGCGGGGGACGCCAAGAATTGCCAACCGCCTGCTGCGACGCGTGCGTGACTACGCCGAAGTTAAGGGAGATGGCCAGCTGAACAAAAAGATTGCCTGCTCTGCACTGGATATGCTGGAAGTCGATGAGCATGGCTTTGATCAGATGGACAGGCGATTGCTGTCAGCAATTGTGCAAAAGTTTGATGGCGGTCCGGTGGGTGTCGATAATCTTGCAGCAGCTTTAAGCGAAGAAAGGGATACCCTGGAGGATGTTATCGAGCCTTACCTGATTCAACAGGGCTTTATCATGCGTACCCCGCGGGGTCGTGTCGCAACACGCCTGGCCTGGCAGCATTTCGGGCTGGATTATCCTGCCGATGCAAAAGATTCAGAATCCCAGCAGGGGAAGTTGTTGTAATAGTAGTTTCAAGTTTCAAGACCAAAGACCAAAGACCTAAGGCGAAATGTGTTGTTTCCCTCTGTGCTCTCCGTGTTCTCTGCGGTGAAAAGCTTTTGATCTTCTTTTTAGCTATATTACAGCAGGTATTCACCCTTTTATTACCATCCTGAAAGACTGGTATTTTCTCCTCATCCATGTATAGTTCGGAAGGATTTTTACTAATGTACAGCCCCTTCGGTAGACAGTTTTGAGCAGTCCGGATTTTGCTTTCCCCGTTCGTATTTATTATGAAGATACTGATGCCGGTGGCGTCGTTTATCACGCTAATTTTCTTCGTTTTATGGAGCGGGCCAGAACCGAGTGGCTGCGTGAACTGGGATATGAACTGGACAGGCTCGAACAGGAATATGGCTTCCTGTTTGCCGTGAGGTCCGCAAATATTGATTATCTAAAACCTGCTTATTTGAATGATTCTCTCAGCATCCAGGTATCTATTGCCCGTAAAGGCAGAGCCTCTCTGGATATAGATCATGAAGTCTACCGCGATGAAACTTTATTGTGCCGCGCCCGAATAAAACTGGCGGGTCTTGCCGTGGACACATTTCGTCCGATGGCCCTGCCTTTTACCCTGGAATGAGGAGATAAGATTTGGAAACAGTCGTAGAACTCGCCAATCCCCAGCAGAGCCTGTCTATTTTGCATATGATTACGCAGGCTACGCTGGTGGTGCAGCTGGTGATGGCAATGTTAATGCTGGCATCGGTCGTGTCATGGGCACTGATCTTTCAGAAGTGGAAATTAATCAGGCAGGCACGAAGTGCGGCCGATAGTTTTGAAGATTCTTTCTGGTCCGGTGGTGATCTGAGTAATCTTTACTCTGAATGGGGTGGTAAGGAAGCCAGTGGCGAGGGCGGCATGGCCAGTATTTTTATTGCCGGTTACCGGGAATATTCCCGCCTTTACAATAAAGAAGGGATAAAACGCAGCGAAGTGACCGATGGCGTGCAGCGCGCCATGCGTGTGGCGCTGGCGCAGGAAATTGAGGACCTGGAAGGCGGGCTGTCATTTCTTGCCACCGTCGGTTCAACATCTCCCTATGTCGGGTTGTTTGGCACGGTCTGGGGTATCATGAACTCGTTCCGTACCCTTGGTGTCATGAAGCAGGCGACCATCGCATCGGTTGCTCCCGGAATTTCCGAAGCACTGGTAGCGACCGCGATGGGGCTGTTTGCGGCAATTCCTGCGGTGATTGCCTATAACCGTTTTTCCAATAATGTCGAGCGCCTGATTATGCGCTACGAAATGTTCATGGAAGAATTTACCAGTATCGTTTCCCGCCAGAGTTACCACAAGATATCCAGCGATGTTTGAGCACTCTCGGCGCAGCCGAAAAAGCCAGATGAGTGAGATCAATGTCGTCCCATACATTGATGTCATGCTGGTGTTGCTGGTGATTTTCATGGTCACTACGCCGTTGTTGACCCAGGGCGTTGAAGTAGATCTACCTGAAGCAATATCGGATGCCGTAAAGGACCCTGATGTCGAACCTTTTTTATTATCGGTAAACAGGAATGGAGAGCTGTTTGCAAATGAAGAAAAGCAGCCCCTCAGCGCTGAGGAAATTATCAGGAAAGCCGCTATTGTCTATAAACGAAACCCGAAAACACCCTTTCTTGTGAAAGGCGACAGGCGGGTGGAATATCAGGCAGTGATGACTGCCATGGTGTTGTTGAAGCAGGCGGGTGTTCCAAAGGTAGGTCTGGTAACAGAGCCACCGGAAAAATAATTGTGACAGCTGGAAGTAACAGGCGGCTATTAAAAAAGCAGCATCTAAGTCCGGTTGCCCTGGGCCTTGCAATTTTGCTGCATGGATTTTTATTCGGCATCATGTTTATCAAGGTGGATAGCCACATGAAACCGGTAGCAGCGGTGAAAGCCCTGCAGGTTAAAGCAGAGAAACCCGTTGATATTATTGAAGCTTCGGCTATTGAAAGTAAGGATCTGGAAAAGATAAAGGAAGAAAAGAAGGAGAAGGAGAAAGCTATCGAGCGCGAGAAGCAGCGCAAAATAGCCGTAGAAAAAAAGCGCGTGGCAGAGGCCAAGCGCAAGAAAGAAGAAAAGATAAAGAAGGCAGAAGCTGAGAAAAAACGTAAAAAAGAGGCAGAGAAAAAGGCGGCACTAAAGAAAAAGAAAGAGAGCGAGGAGAAGGCACGTAAGAAAGCCGTAGCGAAAAAGAAAAAAGCGGCTGAAAAAAAGAAGAAACTCGCCGAAGAGAAAAAACGCAAGGCAGCAGCAGAGAAGAAACGTAAAGCTGAAGCCTCACGTAAACGAAAAGAAGCCGATATGAAAAAACAGATGGAAGCAAAGGCCCGGGCAGCAAGAGCGGGTCAGGCGATGAGTAAATACGTTCCGCGGATTCAACAAAAAGTGGAAACAAACTGGAATTATCCTCCGCGCGGCCCGGAAGGCTGCAATCCCACCGTACGTGTTAATCTTGCTCCGGATGGCAAGGTTCTTAGCGCGAGGATTGTAAAGAGTAGCGGTGATAGTTTTTGTGATAGATCAGTAGAGCAGGCTTTTATGCGAGCATCACCGATACCAATACCGCTGGACCCGGATCTGTATTCCGAGTTCAAGGTTATTGATTTTCCGTTCAGGCCATAAGAAAATCTTCAGCTTTCAGGGCTACAATATTGCTAGAGACAAAATTTTAAAAATGAAATTATCTAATATGAAAAAACTTGCTGCACTGTTAATAATTCTTTCAGGGCTGATAGTCAGTCCGGCGCAGGCAGTGCTCACCATTGAAATTACCAAAGGTGTTGATGTCGGCATACCGATTGCCATTGTTCCTTTCAGTTGGGACGGTGCCCCGGTGGCAGGCGAAAGTATGACAAATATTATCGAGGCAGATCTTACCCGCTCAGGGCGTTTTGACAGTATTCCGCAGGCTGATTTTCTGCAGCAGCCGCACAATGCCAAACAGGTGAGATTCAAGGACTGGCGTCTGATCAAAGCAGATTATCTGGTTGTCGGTAGCATCCGGCAGGCCGGTGCGGGAACGTATACTGTAAAGTTTCAGCTGCTGGATGTGTTCAAGGGCAACACTTTGACCGGCTATCAATATAATATCCAGAGCACAAAGTTGAGGAATGTAGCACATCGTATTAGTGATATTATTTATGAAAAACTGACAGGTGAAAAGGGAGCATTTAATACCAAAATTGCGTATGTAACGGTAGAGAAAACAAAAAAAGGAAAGCGTTATTTGCTGCAAGTGGCTGACTCGGATGGTTTTAATCCACAGACGATACTCAATTCGCACCAGCCACTGATGTCTGCCGCCTGGTCTCCGGATGCGAAAAAATTGGCTTATGTCTCTTTCGAAAAAAAGCGTTCAATGATATACATACAGCGTTTGTCAGATGGTAAGCGTGAGAATGTAGCCAGTTTTAAAGGTATAAATAGCGCCCCGGCATTCTCCCCGGACGGTACGAAACTGGCATTTGTATCCTCTAAAGAAGGGAATACTGAAATATATGTACTCGACTTGCGCACGCGTGCCATCAAGCGACTGACTAATCATCATGGCATTGATACCGAACCTTCCTGGTTGCCAAATGGCCGGGGACTTGTATTTACCTCAGGCCGCAGCGGCCAGCCGCAGATTTATCAGATAAATGCTGATGGATCGGGTATACAAAGGCTGACCTACTCCGGAAAATATAATGCCAGGCCATCAGTTTCGGCAGATGGCAGCCTGATGGTCATGATTAGCCGTGGCAACGGGCGCTATCATGTGGCGGTGATGAATTTGCGTACTAAAGAGATAACCAAACTTACCGATACACAGCTTGACGAATCTCCAAGTTTCGCGCCAAATGGAAGAATGGTACTTTATGCAACTGAGCAGGCTAACAAGGGTGTGCTGGCAGCAGTATCATCCGACGGCCGTGTGCGGCAATCATTAAGGTTTTTACAGGGCGATGTCCGTGAACCGGCATGGTCACCATATTTAAGATGACAATAGAAAGAGGATAGAGGCAGAGATGAATAATACGAGCAAGTTAATTCTAATAGCGCTGTTGGCCGGCATGGTAGCAGTAAGTGGCTGTAATAAGAAAACCCGTAAAGCAGAAGGTTCTGACATGGGAGATGGGGTCTCTACATCCGGTACCGGTACCGAGTTCGGCCCTGATGGTAAGCCTCTGGGTGACTGGCAGAGTGGCGCATCAGCTGACCTGCTTTCGCAGACCCGGATATATTTTGCCTATGACAGCAGTGAACTTGATGTTGATAGCATGGCAGTAGCGGAAGCGCATGCGGCTTTTTTACTTAACAACCCCTCAACCAGGGTGGTGCTCGAAGGCCATGCAGACGAACGTGGTACACGTGAATACAATCTGGCTCTGGGCGAGCGTCGTGCCCAGTCAGTTGCGGATGTCTTTATCGCCCTGGGTGTCAGCGCCATGAATATCGATAACGTTTCATATGGTGAAGAGAATCCGGTAGCAGAAGGGCATGATGATTCGTCATGGCATCTAAACCGCCGCGTTGAAATACGCTATGACAGGTAGCCTTAATCGCTCTTCGGTTATGAGTTTTTCTATACCGCTGATGCTCTTCTCCTTGCTGCTGTTGAGTGCCTGCAATGAAACGACGGCTGCTACGATGCGATCGTCTAGCACCCAGGAAAACCCGCAATTACAGCTGTTAGGGCGGGTGAACAGCCTGGAGAGTGAAGTATCAAGGCTGCAGAATACGGTTGATGTACAGGAAAACGAACTGAACAGGCTGCGCGAGAGGTTATCCGGAATTTATGATGATCTTGACCTCCGCCTGCGCAGTATAGAAATGTCTTCAACATCCATGAATGCACCTGTTGCACCTGCATCCGGCATGATGACTGATAATGAAATCCCCTCCATTCCAAAGCAGGAGAGTATGGCAACCAGGGCCATTTCACCTGCTGATACGATAAGCACAAACCAGGCAGGAATCGCTGCACCCGCTGCGGCACAATTGTCAGCAGAAAGTTCAGCACAAACTAGCCAGGGTGGGAGTTCTCAACTGGAACAGGATACTTATGACAGGGCATTCGATCTTCTGAAGCAAAGTCGCTATGAAGAAGCCATTGCAGCTTTCAAGGAATTTCAAACACGGTTTCCAGCAAGTACATTAGCCGATAGTGCACAATACTGGATAGCAGAGGCCCGTTATGTGAATCGCGCATACGATGCAGCACTACACGAGTACAGCACACTGATACAGCGCTATCCTGAAAGCAAGCGACTCTCTGATGCGATGTTGAAAGTGGGGTATATCCACTTCGATAATGAGCAGTGGGGGCAGGCAAAAAGGGCACTGAATGCGGTAGTTATTCGATATCCCGGCAGTCGTGTCGCTGTTTCGGCAAAAATGCGCCTGGATCAGATGTCGAAAATGGGACATTAAACCCGGATTAAAGACGAAGGACAAAAGATAAAAGATAGAGTTATTTAATCCTTAGTCCTTAGTCCTTAGTCCTTAGTCTAAATCTACTCCATTGCCTTCAACATCAAACAATCCCCCGCTCCCTGCAGCAGATCGCGAGCTCCGTGTCAGTGAAATATTCTATTCACTGCAGGGTGAGTCAAGAACGGCCGGTTTTCCAACAGTATTTATTCGCCTGACAGGCTGTCCCTTGCGCTGTGGCTACTGCGATACCGCGTATGCTTTTTCAGGTGGCGAGCGACTGACTCTTTCTGCTATTTTGCAGCAGGTTAAATCCTATTCTCCTCGTTATGTCACCGTTACGGGTGGTGAACCACTGGCGCAGCGGGACTGCTGGCTGTTGTTGAAGGTGCTCTGTGATGCCGGTTTTACCACGTCACTGGAAACCAGTGGCGCTATCGATATAAGCAAGGTGGATAAGCGTGTTTCTACTGTGATGGATATCAAGACACCGGGTTCCGGGGAAGCTGATCGTAATCGTTACCAGAACCTCGCTTTGCTGAAACGTAAAGACCAGCTAAAGTTTGTTATTGCTGATCGGGCTGATTATGACTGGAGCCGGCAGTTTATCGAGGAGAATGAACTCTCCGCGAAGCATGAAATACTCTTTTCGCCGGTGCATGGAGAGTTCGATCCGGCGGATATGGCCAAATGGATTCTCGACGACAATCTGCAGGTGAGAATGCAAATACAGTTGCACAAGTATCTGTGGGGAGACGAGCGTGGTAGATAAAACAGATAAAGCGGTAGTGCTACTCTCCGGTGGTCTGGATTCCGCGACGGTTCTCGCTATCGCTCGCAATGAAGGTTACCAGTGCTTTGCACTAAGCTTTAACTATGGACAGCGCCATCTTGTCGAACTGGAAGCAGCCAGTCGTGTAGCTAAAGCCGGTGGAGCAGCAGAGCACAGGATCCTTAGCCTGCCAATTGGAGAGCTGGGTGGCTCCGCATTAACGGACGATACTATTGATGTACCCGGAGCCAGCGAGTTTGAGGATAATGGCATTCCTGTAACCTATGTGCCGGCGCGGAACACGGTATTTTTATCCATGGCATTGGCTATGGCTGAAGTATATGGTGCCAGGAATATCTTCATCGGTGCGAATGCAGTTGATTACTCAGGCTACCCAGATTGCCGTCCTGAATTTATTTCAGCCTTTGAAAAATTGGCTAATCTGGCGACGCGTGAAGGCGTAGAAGGTGAGGGCTTTCGAGTCCGGGCACCGTTGATCGATATGAGTAAGGCCGACATTATCAATGCAGGCAATAAACTGGGTGTTGATTACAGTCTCACAATATCCTGTTACAACCCGTCAGCTGACGGACTGGCCTGCGGAGTTTGTGATTCTTGCCGCTTACGAGCCGACGGGTTTAAACTGGCCGATGTAGCCGACCCAACAGT
>JAUWVE010000233.1 GCA_030617565.1 Gammaproteobacteria bacterium
CCTTCTCGATTGCAGGTGGTGGCGATACTCTGGCCGCTGTGGATAAATACAATATTGCTGACAAGGTGTCTTATATCTCAACCGGTGGGGGCGCATTCCTGGAGTTCCTGGAAGGTAAGAAACTGCCTGCTGTGGCAATGCTGGAAGATAAGTAACAATATATAGATAATATTACGGAGTCATTAATTAGATGCCAATACTTCGGCGTACAAAAATAGTAGCCACCATTGGTCCCAGGACCGAAAGCCCTAAAATGCTTGAAAAGTTATTTCGGGCTGGAGTTGATGTTGTCCGTGTCAACTTTTCTCACGGAAGTCCAGAGGAACATAAGCAGCGAGCCAGGGATATTCGCAGTGTTTCGAAAAAAGTGGGGCGTTATGTAGGCATTCTTGCAGACCTGCAGGGACCTAAGATACGCATAGAGCGATTTAAGGATGGTCATGTCAATCTGGAAGATGGGCAGCAATTCACTCTGGATACTGATCTCGCAACAGAAGACGGCGATATAAATGCAGTGGGTTTAACCTACAAGGCACTACCTTCTGATGTTAATGTTGGCGACGTATTGCTGCTGGATGATGGCCTGATTGTACTGAAAATCGATGATGTTACCAGCAGTAAAATTTTCTGCATTGTTAAAGTTGGCGGTAAGCTGAGCAATAATAAGGGAGTGAATCGCCAGGGCGGCGGTTTGTCGGCCGGTGCATTGACAGAAAAGGACAAACAGGACATCAAGCTGGCAGCAGAGATAGAAGCTGATTTTCTGGCTGTCTCCTTTGTACGAAATGCGGATGATGTTCATGAAGCCCGGCGCCTGCTTAACGAGGCCGGCAGTGATGCATGGATAGTATCAAAGATTGAGCGCGCAGAAGCCCTTGAGGTCCTGGAAGAGATAACACTTGCATCAGATGTGTTGATGGTCGCTCGAGGCGATCTCGGTGTTGAGATCGGCGATGCTGAAATTACTGCGGTACAGAAAATGATTATTACCCAGGCCCGGAACCTGGATCGTATCGTGATTACGGCAACACAGATGCTGGAATCAATGATTGATAAGCAGATGCCGACGCGGGCAGAAGTGACTGATGTGGCAAATTCTGTACTGGATGGTACAGATGCCGTCATGCTTTCGGCAGAAACAGCGGTTGGCAAGTATCCCACCAAGGCCGTTAAGGCCATGGACAGGATTTGCCGTGGTGCAGAAAAGCATCGCAGTTCGATTGTCAGAGAATCACGTAACGACGAAAGTTTTGAACGCATAGATGAGGCGATTGCAAAGGCCTGTATGTATACAGCAAACAGACTGAACGTTCGTGCGATCATTGCCATGACAGAATCCGGTGCAACGGCACTGTGGATGTCGCGCATCAGTTCCGGTCTGCCTATCTACGCAATGTCCAGCGAGTGCAGGACATTGCGTCAGGCATCAATCTATCGTGGTGTTGAACCAATAAAATTTGATACTAAAAGTACGTCACATTCTGTGGTTAATTCAGAGGTGCTGGAAATCCTCAAAAAACGTGGTGCTATTGAGGACGGTGATATTGTTATCATTTCCAAAGGTGACCTGGTTGGAAAGCAGGGTGGCACAAATGCGATGAAGATACTGCAGGTTGGTGAAATTGAACATCAGACAGACTAGGAAACCTCTGATGTGTCTGGACGAAGTAGGTTGTGATCTAAAATATTCAGGTTTGAGGCGAGAATCGCACGTAATAGCTAGCTATTGCGAAGATTTTTGAACGAAAAAACTGGATATTTTAGGCGCAAGATACGAGTTCATGAATTGATCAGAGGTTCCCTGGATGAAAACTACCAGCAAACCCTGACCGGGATGTTGATAATGACTTTAGAAACTTAACAGATTATAGACACTTAAAAGGAGATACACATGGCTCTTATTTCAATGCGACAGTTGCTGGATTATGCGGCAGAACACGATTTTGGTATGCCTGCATTTAATGTAAACAATATGGAACAGGTACATGCCATAATGCGGGCCGCCGAAGCCGTCGATTCGCCTGTTATCATGCAGGGTTCAGCCGGTGCTCG
>JAUWVE010000025.1 GCA_030617565.1 Gammaproteobacteria bacterium
CCATAGAGCTGTACCAGGTAGTCATACAACTCCCAGACGGGGTTAGCAACCAGATTATTATGTGCATCAATCAAATATTCGCCCTTGTCTTCAAAACCGGCGAGATGGACTTCCCTGATGCACTCAGCTGGCAGGTTTGCAATAAAATCACGGGCATCTATGCCATGATTGATTTCGTTCACATAGGCATTATTTACGTCCAGCAGAATCTCGCAGCCTGTTTTTTCACAAAGTGACTTCAGAAATTCCCCTTCAGTCATGCTCGAATCTCGGTATTGCAGATAAGTCGAGACATTCTCAACGACCAGTTCCCTGCCCAGATACTCCTGTATCTTCATCACCCGTTCACAGACATGAGCCAGTGATTCTTCAGAGTAAGGAAAGGGCAACAGGTCATGATACTGGTGTTTTGCATATTGCGTAAAACACAGGTGGTCTGAAATCCAGGCGGGTTCAAAACGTTCAGCAAGGCTTCTGATTTTTTCCAGGTAAGTCATATCCAGTGCATCAACTCCGGCTATGGACATGCCTACGCAGTGAAAAGTAACAGGATAGGAAGAACGAACAGCTGCCAGCTGTTGCGGAATAAGGCCACCTTCGGCCAGATGGTTATCGGCCAGTATCTCAAACCAGGAGACATCAGGCTGCAGCTGAATAATTTCAGGTATATGCTGTCCCCGCAGGCCAATGCCGGCACCGGATGGGCTATTTTTTGCCATACCAGCAGACTGTTCGTTCATCATTGCTTTTACTTTGCCGGTTTAACCGCAGCTACCTTACCACCGGTAATCTTGGTGCAGGTACCTTCAGGAACATAAACCCATTCCTGGGCATCATTATCAGACTTTGCCTGGCTGGCGCAGGCATGCTTGCCATCCAGCGCACCACAGTCGTTCATACCAGCCTTGGCAATTCCGGCACATTTTTCCCAGTTTTTTGGCTGATCTGGAACAGCATAGGCTGAACCCGCAGCCAATGACGCGCCAATTGCAAAAATACCGGCAAGAGTCGCCTTTGTGATTTGCTTTGTATTTTTATTCATAATAGCTCCTTGTAGTGATTAATCGTCAGAGGGCACGTAATAATAGTACCCGTATAAGATAAGACGAATGAATAAGCATTTTGATTGCACAGTAGCAACAAAGAGCAAAACGCCAGCACACTGAGTCCTGATGTGACGACATTGTTTTCTGAAATGACCGATATGTGCACCTACATTAATTACTGTTACTATTCCCTGGACACAAGGAGATGCAGGTACGGTGAAACTAGTAAGATCCAATAACAGAGGCGCCCCTGAATGTCAGTGATACGCAAGCTGACGTTACCAGTAAGCCTGCTACTGCTGGCCTACGCTTTCTGGCTCAGTTCCGATTTTAAGCAAATCGCCGCCGGCGTCGCCATTTTTCTGTTTGGAATAATGGCCCTGGAAGATGGCTTCCGGCGCTTTTCCGGCGGCATTCTGGAACGCTTCCTGCGCCATTCGACAGACCGCCTGTGGAAAGCACTGAACTTCGGAATTATCACCACGGCACTGATGCAATCAAGCTCGCTGGTATCGGTACTGGTAATTTCCTTCCTCTCCGCCGGACTGATCCAGCTTGCGGCAGGTATCGGCATCATTTTCGGTGCCAATCTCGGTACCACTGCCAGCGTCTGGCTGGTGGCCGGTTTCGGGCTAAAAGTAAACCTTTCAGCCTATGCCATGCCGATGCTGGCTTTCGGTGTCGTGATGATTTTTCAGAAGAGCCCAACATGGAAAGGTATAGGCTGGGTACTGGCAGGCGTCGGCTTCCTGTTTCTGGGAATTCACTACATGAAAGAGGGCTTTGATACCTATAGTGAAAGCATTGACCTTTCCGCCTATGCCATTCCCGGCTTCAAAGGCATGCTGCTATACATTTTGCTTGGCATCGTCGCCACGGTAATCATGCAATCCAGCAGCGCAAGTCTGGCGCTTACAGTTACCGCACTTGCAGCACATCAGATTACTTATGAAAACGCCCTCGCCCTCTCAATTGGTGCCAACATGGGCACGACCATCACCGCTATTCTTGGCAGCATTGGTGCAAATATAGCGGGTAAACGGCTGGCTGCAGCTCACCTGATCTTCAATTTGATCACTGGCCTGATTGCCATCATCTTCATAAAACAGTTCCTGATTGCCGTCGAATGGATCAGTGATGCCATGGGAATTGCCACTGACAACTACGCACTCAGAATCGCAGTTTTCCACACCCTGTTCAACCTGCTCGGCATATTACTAATGCTGCCGTTTGTGAACAGGCTGGTCAGGCTACTGGAGCGGCTGCTGCGGGCACCGGAAATAATTATCAAAAAACCAAAATACCTCAATGACGCTGCTCTGGAATCACCGCAGGCAGCCCTCGAAGTTGTATATAAAGAGTCGGAGCGCCTGTACGACCTGGCCACACGCGTGATTGCACACGGCATAGGCTGGCAAAAGCGTGACATGCTCAGCTCTGATGACCTCGATGACCTGGTAGAAAATCGGCAAATGCCGCCTTCCGAAGATATCGACGAAGCCTATGAAACTCGTATCAAGCATGTTTATTCTGCAATCGTACAGTTCGTCATCCGGGCACGTGAGCGTATTACCGGTACATATGGTGAAAACCTGCAGATATACTCTAACGCCGGACGTGATCTTGTTACTGCGATAAAGGATGTTAAGCACTTGCAGAAAAACCTGATGCGCTTCATTCATAGCGACAACTCAGTGATACGTGATGCCTATAATAATTTACGTAAACTGGTTGCCATGGTGATTCGCAAGATCCAGCAGGCACGGAAAATGGATGATCCAACCGAAGCCATGCTTATACTTGACCACGCACTATTGCAGATTGAGGAAAATACATTGGGAACTGCCGAACGTATCGAACCCCTGATACGAAATCACAGCATTACTGCTGAAATGGCAACGTCATTGATGACGGATACCGAGTATACTCACAATGCCTGTCGTGCCCTGATATCTGTGGCCAAGGCTCTGTTCACCGGCAGAGATTCAACCACCTTGCAGCTGGATCAAAACCTTGAGCTGGACAAGGATGAAATGACTGCAATCCTTCAGAAGGATACCCAGGAAACCTGAGTACAGGGATACATAACTATGAAACTGAAAGAATTACTGGATCGTGTTACGGAACTGACCAAAGCTGAACGGGATGTACAGCTAGAACAGCGCAAGCTTTTAAAAACAACACTCAAACAGCTTAGAAAAAAATGCAGGGAACTGGAACAAAATCTCAACCACGAAGACGATGAAGACCTGCGCAAGGAACTGCAGGAAAAACTAAATATTGTATCGACACAACGCAGCAAGGGCCTGGCCTTGCTAAAAGAACTGAGTAAGTCACCGAAAACTTCCTGATCAGCAGATTACCTGCTTATGTTTACCTTTCGCCGCGAGGGCGCGCCTCCCACAAAAACCTGTAAGCAACGGGTGCATTGTTGTGTTGTGGGAGGCGCGCCCTCGCGGCGAAAATCTTTACTGAAAACTGAACACTTTCTTTTTATCCTGGCGACTCATCAGATATCACAGGCAAGCAAAGGGAAAAATAATCAGCAGAATTATTAACAGGTATCAAACACTGATTCCAGCATTGTTAGCTTGCATCCAGCCTTGTTCATCCTGGCAATATAGATCATTTCTCCTGCTGCTTTTCCTTGTCAGTTTTCTCCGGATAAATCTCGTCGTCCATCAGTATCTGGTGTGCCGGTCCCTCCAGGTCATCGAACTGCCCTGATTTCACGGCCCAGAAAAGCCCGGCGACGATGGCGGTAACCAGCACCAGGGCGATGGGGATTAAGTAAAAGATTATTTCCATAAAAAATTTAGTTCCAAGATCCAAGTTCCAAGATCCAAGTGAAAACCCCTCGTTCTTTGAGCTTGGAACTTGGAACTTTGGACTTGGAACTTCTTTTCACTTCGTTAACCTCATTGCATTGGCAACAACAATCAGCGAACTGGCCGACATACCCAGAGCCGCCATCCACGGTTGAATATATCCCGCGGCTGCCAGTGGCAGGGCAATTATATTATACGCTAATGCCCAACTCAGGTTTTGCCGGATTACACGCATCATTTTTCTGGCAGTAGTGACACCACGAAAGATGACATTCAGGTCCTGTCTGAATAACACCATATCGGCAGCTGCAGCGGCATAGCGGGCGCCTTCGCCCATGGCTATAGACACATCCGCTCCTGCCAGTACCGGCGCATCATTGATACCGTCACCCAGCATCGCAACGGTAGCGCCCTGCTGCTGCAATGCCCTTAATTGCTGCAGCTTGTCCGCCGGCAACATGGAAGAGCGGTAATCTTTTATACCCAGCTTTTCTGCCACCAGACTCACTGCAGTTTCATCGTCACCGGAGAAGAGCAATGACTGTATGCCTGCCTGTCTCAAGTCGTCAATTAATGGTGCCGCCTGGTCGCGAATGGCATCCTGCAGTACAAAAATTGCAAGCAGATCATTTTGATCAGAAAGCAGGACACGGCTTCCCGGCTCCAGCCTGTTACTCTGATTATCCTTCAACTCAAGGCCTGTTTGCTGCTGGATATATTGCATACTTCCGAGAAAGAACTGCTTACCATTAATGCGGCCGGCCAGGCCGCTACCCGGGGTGCTGCTTAGATTATCCACCGCCAGCAGTCCAGTCTTACAGCTTTTTATGAAAGCCCTGGCAACCGGATGCTCGGAAAGCGCCTCCAGCGAAGCTGCCTGCAGCAAACAGGCATCTTCGCTCAGATCATCACTCAACTGCAGAACCTGAATGATTTCCAGCTGACCATCTGTCAATGTACCGGTTTTGTCAAAAATAAAATGGTTCACTCTGGCCAGAGTCTCCAGCGCGTAGCCTCGGCTGCAGAGTAATCCCTGGCGGATTAAAGTCCCGGTGGCGGCCGTTATTGCCGCCGGTGTGGCAAGCGATAGTGCACAGGGGCAGGTAACCACAAGAACCGAAATAGTTATCGCAAGCCATTGTGTCGGATCTTTCAGATACCAGTATATGGCGACGACCACAGCCAGCAGCAAAATAGCCGCCACAAAATGCCCGGCAACCCTGTCTGCCAATCGTGCTATAGCGGGTTTTTCGGACTGCGCGCGCTCCACCAGACGCAGAATAGTCGACAGCACAGTTTCCTGACCAATCTCAGTCACCCGTATACGCAAAGGGCTTTCGATGTTTATGCTGCCGCCAATCACCTTTGCGCCTGCCTGCTTCAGACAGGGTCGGCTTTCACCGCTTAGCAGAGATTCATCGATTGATGAACGGCCTTCTATAACCTCTCCATCAGAGGGGATCGTCTCGCCGGGCCTTACCTGGACAATATCTCCCGCTTCCAGCTCCTGAGCGGCAACCACTTCTGTTTCATTTCCTGATAGTTCCCGTATCGCCGTGGTTGCCTGAGACTGAATCAATGCCTCTGTGTGCTCAGAGGCCTTTTTGCGGGCAACCAGTTCCAGGTAGCGGGCCGTAAGCAGAAAAAATATAAACATGACAACAGAATCAAAATAGACATGTCCGCCGGCACCTGTCATTGCATACAGGCTACCGCCAAAGGCGATGATTATGCCAAGACTAATCGGCACATCCATACCCGCACGCCGGTGTCTGATGTCCCGCCAGGCCGCACGGTAGAAAGGCCAGCCGCTATAGAGAAATACCGGTAATGTCAGCAGCAGGCTGACCCACTCGATAAAAGTCCGGTATTTCTGCTCCATGCCCCACCAGTCACCGTTGTACATGGCAATGGAAAACATCATTACCTGCATCCCCAGAGCGCCCGCCAGTCCCAGCCGCTTCAAATAATCTTTTCGCTGCTTTTCGAGTATCTGATGGTGCTGACTGGGGTCGTACGGATGTGCAATGTAACCAATTTCTGCGACTGCCTTGAGGATATCCGACAGTTTGATTTTACGCTCATCCCAGGCAACACGGGCACGGTGAGTAGAATAATTGACCTGGGCCTCCAGCACACCCGGCAGCCCCTTGATATGCTGTTCATTCAGCCAGACACAGGCAGCGCAATCGATGCCTTCCAGAATCAACGACGCTTCGCGAATATTCTCGTCACTCTGCCGCACAAAGCTTCGCTGCACCTCTTCGCGGTCATAAACCTCAGTCTGCCGCAGCATATCCGGAACCAGCTCTTTAGCTGTGGTACTTTTCTCGGTGCGATACTGATAATAGCTTTCCATGCCACCAGCAACGATTGCCATAGCAACCGCCTCACAGCCTTTGCAGCACATCGGCTGTGCCTGATGATCAATCTCTACAGATAATTCCAGGCCGTCGGGCACGGGCAGACCACAATGAAAACAACGAAGGTCCTGTTTTGACTGGTCAGTCATGATTGCGCAGCGCGCAGTTGAAAAACCGGTCAGCTTGAACAGCAGCGAACTGCCCTGAGGCCTCACACTTAAATGTAAATGTGTCAGCAATAAAAATTTGATTTATATCAAAGTGCATATTCAAATACTTACCTATACTGCCAAAGTTTAGGATCAAATCAGCCTGGTAACTTGTCATTTATAAAAACGGCTGGCATGATTGGTGAGGAAAAATATTAGTAAGTACATTATAATATTCTTCCTTATCATTAGCATTCTTTAAAAATTTTAAACGACCCGAACAATCAGTTGAGAACAAGCATGCAAGAAACCTACAACTATAAAGTGGTACGTCAATTTTCCATCATGACCGTGGTGTGGGGTATCGTCGGAATGCTGGTAGGCGTCATTATTGCCTCCCAGTTAGCCTGGCCTGCCCTGAATTTTGATGTTCCCTGGCTTACATTTAGCCGCTTACGCCCATTACACACCAATGCTGTAATCTTTGCCTTTGGTGGATCTGCACTTTTTGCAACATCCTATTATATTGTGCAGCGTACCTGTCATGCCAAACTCTTTGCACCCGCACTGGCTGCTTTTACGTTCTGGGGCTGGCAACTGGTAATCGTTCTTGCTGCCGTGACACTGCCTTTAGGCTATACCACGTCGAAGGAATACGCTGAGCTGGAATGGCCGATTGATATACTCATCACACTGGTCTGGGTTTCGTATGCAATCGTTTTCTTTGGCACCATCGTCAAACGAAAAGTTAAACATATTTATGTCGCCAACTGGTTTCTGGGATCTTTCATCCTGACTGTCGCCGTACTTCATCTCGGCAACAGTGCCGCACTGCCTGTCAGCCTGATGGGCATGAAATCCTACTCAGCTTATGCTGGCGTACAGGATGCAATGGTGCAGTGGTGGTATGGTCATAACGCAGTGGGTTTCTTTCTGACCGCCGGTTTCCTCGGTATGATGTATTATTTCATGCCTAAAGCCGCAGGCCGCCCGGTCTACTCCTATCGCCTCTCAGTGGTGCATTTCTGGGCACTGGCCTTTACCTATATATGGGCCGGTCCGCATCACCTGATGTATACCGCGCTACCTGACTGGACGCAGTCACTGGGCATGGTCATGTCACTGATTCTGCTTGCTCCAAGCTGGGGCGGTATGATTAACGGCATCATGACGCTGTCCGGTGCCTGGGATAAATTACGTACTGACCCGATTCTTAAATTCCTGGTCGTTGCAATCTCCTTCTACGGTATGTCTACATTTGAAGGCCCGATGATGGCTATCAAAACAGTCAACGCGTTGTCTCATTATACTGACTGGACTATCGGTCATGTACATGCCGGTGCTCTGGGCTGGGTTGCCATGATATCTATCGGCTCTATGTATTTCCTCATTCCAAGGCTGTTCGGTAAAACTGAAATGTACAGCGTCCGCCTGATAGAGACTCATTTCTGGATGTCTACTCTGGGTGTTGTGCTTTACATCGCTTCAATGTGGATTTCAGGTGTCATGCAGGGCCTGATGTGGCGTGCAACCAACTCTGATGGCACGCTCACATACAGCTTCATCGAGAGTGTTGCGGCGATGCATCCATTCTATGTCACTCGAACCATTGGCGGACTGATATTCCTCAGCGGCATGTTCCTGATGGCATACAACGTGTGGAAAACAGCTACGGCTGCGGATGCCAGGGCAGTAGATGCAATCATCCCAGAGCCGGCACACTGAGAAGGAGAAGAATAATGTCGCTTCAAGCAAAAATAGAAAAAAGTGTTCCTCTTTTAATCATATTTAGCATCATCGTGATTTCCTTTGGAGGGCTGGTTCAAATTGTCCCGCTATTTTTTATGAAATCAATGACGCAGCCGATTGAAGGCCTGAAACCTTATACGGCCATGGAATTAACCGGTCGTGATCTTTATATCAGGGATGGCTGCAACACATGCCATTCACAAATGATCCGGCCCTTCAGAGCCGAAACCGAACGCTACGGACATTACTCACTGGCCAGTGAGTTTATCTATGACCGTCCGTTTCTATGGGGGTCAAAGCGTACAGGACCTGACCTGCATCGAGTCGGTGGCCGTTACAGTGATGAATGGCACCGAATTCATCTGATTAATCCGCGCGATGTGGTACCGGAATCTGTCATGCCGGGTTTCCCGTGGCTCGCAGAAAATACTGTGGAAGGCTCCAATATTGCCGAGAAAATGAAAACTCTCCGGACATTGGGTGTCCCTTACAGCGATGAAGATATCGCCGGTGCTGCAGACAAATTAAAAGGCAAGTCCGAAATGGATGCCATGATCGCCTATCTGCAAAACCTTGGTTCTACTATACCGGCCGTGAGGTAAAAAACATGAACACAGTCGTTTTCCATATTTTGTGGACGGTAACACTGTTCATTCTGTTTATAGCTATTATCTTCTGGGCATGGAGCGGAAAGCGTAAAGCAGAATTCGATGAGCTTGCACACCTGCCTCTGGATGAGGAAAAGTTTGCACCTCGAGTTGAAAAAAACACATCAGGGAGAAAAGACAATGCCTGAATATGATTTAATGTCAGATTTCACCAGCCCATTCTGGCCATGGTTTATCTTTATCGTCACTATCGGCGGAATTTTCTGGTGCTTTTACCTGCTAATGTCTCAAAAGAATGCGGGTGATGTATCAGAAGGTGAAGAGGCTCAACCCACTGGCCATAAGTGGGATGATGACCTTGAAGAGCTCAATAACCCCCTGCCTCGCTGGTGGTTGCAGATGTTCATTGCAACAAATATTTTTGGTCTGGTATACCTGGTACTTTACCCGGGGATTGTCGTATTTGACGGCGTGCTCGGCTGGAGCCAGGTTGGCCAGTACAACACTGAAATGGAAGTTGCTGAAAAGAAATACGGTGAGCAATATGTCAACTACCTGAAGCAGGATGTTGCTACCCTGGCAAAGGATAAAGCCGCCATCACAACCGGTGGACGCCTGTTCAGCACGTACTGCACACAGTGCCACGGCTCAGATGCTGGCGGCGGACCGGGCTTTCCTAACCTGCGCGACAGCCGCTGGCTGTGGGGTGGAGAACCGGAGCACATCAAGCAGACGATTGCTGCTGGCCGTATGGGTGCTATGCCTGCGTGGGGTGCTGTACTGGGTGAAACCGGCACAAAAGATGTTGCCGCCTACGTCATGTCTCTAAGCAACAGAAAAACCGCAGGCGATCTGCAGGCTGGTGAGGAAAAATTCAAGCAACTCTGCGTTGCCTGCCACGCCGCGGAAGGAACCGGCAACATCGCATTAGGTGCGCCTGATCTCACTGATGATACATGGCTATACGGCAGTTCACGCCGTTCTATTGAGAAATCTATCTCTGAAGGCCGCAGTGGCCGTATGCCGACGTTTGGTGATTTTCTTGGTGAAGGTAAAACCCATCTGCTAACTGCTTATGTCTACAGCCTGTCACTGGAAGACTAATCTCAGCTAAACCGCAGCGTTACAGGGCTGTTGTCAAAAATACCGGACATTGTCCGGTATTTTTTTCAGTCACATGGAGTAGAATTGCGACCACCTGATAACACGACCCAAGGTTACGTTATGTCTGAAAATGAAGAAATCCCGAAAATACAGCGTGTGGTTGCCGTACTGTGGCCATCATTTTTAACATCAGGAGCAGCGATGATCCTGTTCTACTGGATTTTCTCGCCCGGTGAAGTATTCCCTGAACTTGCCGCCAGTGGCGTCAGTAATATGGCATTTTACTCGGCTACTTTTCTTTTTCTATGGCTGACCACACTCACATCCTGCCTGTTGTCCTGCTACTTTCTGCGTCCATGCAGTCGCTGTAACGATTAATACAGAATATAGTTTTCACTGAAGACCCGATTTCGCTTTTTATTTATACGAGAAGATATTCATGTCAGAAAAAGCCAATAAACCGGTAAAAGCCGAACAGGATTCCCTGTATGCAAAGCGTGAGGAGATCTACCCTCGTGAGGTGCACGGGATTTTTGCCAGTTGGCGCGTGGCAATGGTATTCCTGACGCTGGGGCTCTATTATATTCTGCCCTGGATAAACTGGGGCGAAGGTCGCCAGGCCCTGCTATTTGACCTGCCCAACAGAAAATTCAATATCTTCATGATGACGCTGTGGCCTCAGGACCTCATCTACCTCTCTGCATTACTTATTATTTCAGCACTTGGCCTGTTTCTCTTTACATCCGTTGGCGGCAGGTTATGGTGCGGCTACGCCTGCCCACAAACGGTATGGACAGAAGTTTTCCTGTGGATAGAGCGCAAAATAGAAGGCGGCAGACCTCAGCGCATGAAACTTGCCAAGTCGCCGTGGAATTTGAACAAGGTAATTAAAAAAGGTGGCAAGCATCTGGCCTGGATAGCCCTGTCTCTCTGGACTGGCTTTACTTTTGTTGGGTATTTCTCTCCAATCAGAGAACTCGCCGTGGATTTCATTAATTGGGACCTTGGGCCCTGGGAAACCTTCTGGATATTCTTTTATGCCTTTGCCACCTACGGCAATGCCGGCTGGTTAAGGGAACAGGTATGTATTTACATGTGTCCTTATGCTCGCTTTCAGAGTGTTATGTTCGATGATAATACCCTGATAATTTCCTACGATGAAAAGCGTGGTAATCCTCGTGGTGCGCGCAAGCGCGGCAAAGAAAAACCCACTGACAAAGGTGATTGCATAGACTGTAGCCTGTGCGTTCAGGCCTGTCCGACAGGTATAGATATTCGTGATGGTCTGCAATACCAGTGTATCGCCTGTGCGGCCTGCATCGATGCCTGTGATGATGTAATGGAAAAAATGGACTATCCAAAAGGGCTGATTCGCTATACCACTCTCAATGAGGTAAAAGGAAATGGCCTGCATATTTTCAGGCCTCGTGTATTAGTTTACTCTGCTATTCTGTTGGGTCTTGTAGCCGGAATGGCGTGGTCTCTAGCCACCCGTGTTCCGCTTGGTGTAGATATTTCCCGTGACCGTAATATCCTCTATCGTGAAGCACCAAATGGTGACCTGGAAAATGTCTTCACTATAAAAATCATGAATCAGGATGACAAGGCACACAGTTTTGTCATCACTATTCACGGCATGCCTGGTGCAGTACTTGATCCTGATGAGCCGGAAACGCGTGTAGAAAGTGGCGAAATTGGCGAAACCCTGATCAGGGTCCGTGCTGCTGAGGATATCGTTAAAGGCCGCAGTACCAGCATCACCCTTAGAGTCACCGCCAGTGACGATGATAAATTGACCGATGAAGAAGATACCCGCTTCATTGCACCTGCGGACTGGTTCCAGAAATGATACTTGAGCAAAACAAACAGGACATTCGCCCCTGGTACAGGGAGCCCATGGTATGGCTGGTCATCGCTATCCCTCTGTCATCCGTCATCTACGGCACTTTCTTTTTAATCGTCTCAATTACATCATTTGACGGCATGGTCGTCGATGATTACTACAAGGTAGGCAAACAGATTAACCGCGAGCTTAAAAGAGATAAAGCGGCCGTCGCACACGGCCTGACAGCACAGCTGATGGTAGAGGATAAAACAGTCACTGTCTTCATTGCGGCCAATCAGGACTACAGCGCACCGCCTGCACTTGAAATCAGATTTCTCTATTCCACACGTGCTGATATCGATAAAGAAATATTTGTTGAGCAGGTTTCGCCGGGTATTTACAAAGGCAGCCTGCCTGAACTGGAAACAGGCCGCTGGAACATACAAATTGCCTCGGATGACTGGCGGCTGATGGGTTCTTTGCGGACACCGGATGAAAACAAGGTAGTTATTAAACCGCTGACGAAATAGGTATCAGTAAAAAGTATTACGTTTTAGGTTTTAGGTATTAGGATTTACGTAAGCCGAAAGACTGATGGGAAGAGACCATAGGCCATCTAATAGTTCTCTGCATTCCTCAGTTGTCTGCTTGGTATAACTTTCGTATTTTTCTGTACCCTTCTGCTCCTCTTGCCACATAGCGTAGCTGAATTATAGCTTTTTTTGTCAACAGCTTGCGCTCAGCTGGCTTGCTGTCTAATGCCTCTGCTCCGGCATTAAATACCAGAATTACCATCGCATCCGCCTGGATCCTTGCCTCTTCCGCAGGATAGCCCTGTGTCTGCTGAATATAATCTGCCAGTTCCACCACAAAATACTGTAGCTCGCGAGAGACTGCCTTGCGAAAGGCCAGGGAGTTACCGGTACGTTCACGTAATAACAGGCGAAAAACGTTAGGGCTGTTATGGATAAATTCCATAAAGGTTTCAACCGAAGCGGTTATCACGCTGCCCTCTTCGCGCATCCGCTGTCGGGCCTTGCGCATCAACTGCCGTAGCGCTACCCCCCCTTCATCAACCAGGGTCAGGCCGAGCTCTTCCATATCTTCAAAGTGACGGTAAAACGATGTGGGTGCTATGCCGGCTTCACGCGTGACTTCCCTCAGACTCAGACTGGAATAGCTGCGCTCCTGGCACAGCAGCCGAAAGGCCGCATCAATAAGGGAGCGGCGGGTTTGTTCTTATTGTTGGGCTCTCGT
>JAUWVE010000111.1 GCA_030617565.1 Gammaproteobacteria bacterium
TCAGACACACCATCAACCGTCTGCAGCTCAAACTTAAGAAACCAGTCCTGCAGACTACGTAACTCGGCAAGATCGGTTTTACCGGTACGGTCAACCAGTGCATATTGATATACCCAGCCCACACCAGTGGCATCCGGGCCCAGCGAGGGCACCGCCTGCGGCGGTAATTTTGCAGTCACCTGGTTGAGGTATTCCAGTACTCGAGACCGGGCCCAGTAAGGGTCTGTACCATCTTCAAAGATGATATAGACATAAGAATCACCAAAGAATGAATATCCGCGTACCGTAGTAGCTTTCGGCACAGACAGCATGGCAGTCGTCATCGGGTAGGTCACCTGATCTTCTACTACCTGCGGGGCCTGACCCGGATAGCTTGTTTTTACGATGACCTGCACATCGGATAGATCTGGAATGGCATCAAGCGGTATGGTACGAATTGCATTGATGCCCCAGGCAACCACAACTGCCGTTAGTACGAGAATCATAAAACGGTTCTTTAATGACCAGTTTATAATGTGTTCTATCATGGCATTATTCCCCGTCACCCATACGAGTCAGGCTGCCTTTCAGGCTGGCTTCTGAATCAATCAGGAACTGACCGGAGACGACGACTTTTTCACCTTCCTGCAGGCCATCAAGAATCTCGGTGTATTCGCCAGATTCTATCCCTGTCTTTACTTCACGCGCATAAAACTTACCGCCCTCTTTTGCCACCAGTACACGCGTCATTCTGCCACTGTCTATAATGGCTTCACGTGGCACAAACAGAACATCCTGTTTGATGCCGGAATATAATTTAACATTGGCATACATGTTGGGTTTCAGACTTTCGTCCGGATTATCAAACTGCAGCCTGACCCGTAAGGTGCGGGTCTTTTTATCCAGCTCAGGATAAACATAGACAACATCGCCCTGCCATGTCTGCCCGGGTAAAAATGATAGTGATATCTCAGCCGGCTGTCCTTCTTTAACCCAGCCCACCTGCCGCTCAAACACTTCAACCTGTACCCAGACTTTAGACAGATCAACCAGAGACATGATTCGTGTTGCCGGCTTCACAAACATACCCTGGGGTGTATTCAGTGACGTAACAATGCCATCCTGAGGAGCTCGGAATGTGACACTCTGTTTTACTTTTCTCGTCTTCCTCAGTTTATCTATCTGATCAGCAGAAATATCCAGTGATGATAAGCGGTCCCGTGATGAACGAATCAGCCGCTGGTTTTTTGATTTTAGTGCCTCCAGGTATTCCTCCTGGGCATTGACCAGTGTCGGGGAATATAACTCGAACAGGGAGTCACCCTTTTTTACTCGCTCGCCTTCGTTAGTGACGTAAAGTTTTTCAATCCAGCCTTCTATCCGTAAATGGATATGCCCAATTAACGATTCATCAAATGACACATAGCCTACCGTATCGATCATGCGCCCGAGACGCCCCATCTCTACCATCGCCGTGCGAACCCCCAGGTTTTGTACCATCGCAGGTGAGATAGTGACTGCTCCTGCATCATCACCCGTCTGCATATAAACAGGCACCAGGTCCATGCCCATCGGTGATTTCCCCGCTTTATCACGGCGGTAATTTGCATCCATCGGTGCTACCCAATAGTCAATTTTCTTCTCCATCGGCTGAACTTTATAAACAGGCACCAGATCCATGCCCATCGGTGATTTCCCTGCTTTATCACGACGGTAGTTTGCATCCATCGGCGCTACCCAGTAATCGATCTCTTTTCCCTGCTCAGCCCCCGCTGAATTGGCTGCATTGTCATCACCCGACTCACATGAACTTAATAACCCGGTGAATAACGCAATTACGAATATATTTATTTTTTTCATTTTACCTCTCCAGCAAGATAATTAAGCATGGCAATCGTTTGTGCCCGGTCGACTTCGAGACGGATTGCTTTGAGCCGGGTATCAAGCTCGGCGACTCGCGCACGCATAACGGAATCAAACTCTACCCGACTATTCTCGTAAGCCTTGAGCGCAAGCACCGCATGGCTGCTTGATTGGGGTACCAGCTTGTCTCGATAGAGGAGTATCTGCCGATCAAGAATACGTAATGCTGATTGTGCGCGCTGCAACTGACTTGCCAGCTTTCGTACAGCTGTCTCACGGTCCTGCTTAACTGCCTGCAGGTTCTGTTGCGCTGAGGCCAGCTTCCGGTCCTGCCTTTTATTTGTAAACAGTGGAATATCCAGCAGCACCTTTGCAGAGAGAAAATTTGCCCTGTCACTGCCATCCGGATTCTCTCCACTGCGATCGCCGTAGGTAACATCCAGAGCAACACCGGGTTTGTACGCCTGGCGCGATAAATCAACACTACTATTCTTTGCACGAATTTCGGCATCATCAGCCTGAATAACTGGATGGCTGGTGAAATCTTCCGGGATGACAGGCGACTGCATTTCCGGCAACTCACCCGGCAGCTCGCCCATGCTTGCTGATGAGCCTATCCAACGCGATAGATCCGACCTTGCCATATCCTGCTTGATACGTATTCCTTCAAGGCGGTCGGTCAACCTGTCCAGTTCAAGTCCGGACTGAACAACGTCCTGCTGTGTAGCACTGCCTACTCGATAACGGGACTCGGTAACGCCAACCAGGTTGCTAAACCAGCCTCGACTTTGCTTAACAATCTCTTCTGCCTTTAACCAGTAGAAAAGCTCCAGCCAGCTTTTGCTCACATCCCGGGTAGCCTTAAGCAGAGCATCCTTTGACATATAACGGGATTGTGATGCCTTGTCCTCATTCATTCTGGACTTTATAGAACGGCTGGAACCACGAGGAAAAAACTGGACAATACCGACCTGCAACTGGGTCATTGGCTCCTGGTCACGATCAAATGTATCGGTAGGAAAATTCATTGCCCCCAGCTTTAGTTTTGGGTCTGGCAATCTGCCTGCAGCAACAGATTCTTCTTCAAATCCCAGCGCACGGTATTCGAATGACTGTGAGACAGTCTCAGAACCCAGTGTTCGTTGTATAGCCTGCTCCAGGGTCAGGATATCTGTATCTTGCGACACGTCCACAGCAAAGGATTGAATAGACAAGCTTAATAAAAATAGTACGCACAGGTACCTGAGAAAAAACGATTTCATTTATTACACCTCTGAAAACTAGCATGTGATATCACATGCACAAACACACAGCCCTCCGGTCAAAAAGAGCGGGAGATAGTCAGAGTATGTTTATCGGGGGTCGAAGCGGGGTATTGGCCAAACCATTATCGGGGCCATACAGGAGAATAGCCGCTGTATAGGACAGGGCAGACTGAAGGGATTTGACACCAGTCTCTACAAATAATGCGGAAAGTTTACTTAAGTGATTACACTGCATTGACTGGCAATGGTTATTGCATTGATCATCCTGACAACAGGATTTGCTATCCTGCTCATGGCCTGAATGCTCCTCGCAATGTGAAGTCTGTTTCGTTTCACTATCACTCATCAGCGCAGAATAGGCGACAGAAACCGGAGAGATAACCAGTAAAAGAGACAGCAAAATAATAATTTTCTTTATATTCACAGTGTTGAGTATCAGAGCTTTCCCGGTATTCTTCAGTTATTGGTATGACCTGTCAAGTTTCTGCAAGTTCCCTGAATGCTGCACTGCATATAATTTTCTGACTATTTCAACAGGTCGACTTCAATGCCCTGTTCTCTTAATCTACTTGCACGAGCTTCAACAAAACGCTGAAATTCTTTCTCTTGGAGGTAAGCTTTACCGCTCACATATTCCATTGAAGACTGCACATGAAAGGTCCGTAACCAGCCTTCGGTACGAAACACTTCCTCTCCATTTTCATCAAAAAACATCATGCTCGGGACATAGGTCAGGTTCAACTGTTTTCCCCAGTTTTCTGCTGTTGTATTTTTCCCCTGAGGCGTGATTACAGGAGTCTTTGACCAGGTATCGAGCAGCACAACATCAAACTTTTTCAATAATTCAGCAGAACCCTGCTGCTTTAAAACATCTTCATGCAACTCATCACAGGGCGGGCAGTTCTTCTGTTCAAAGAATACCAGCAATGGTTTACCAGATTTTCTTGCTGACAGATCATACGGTGCCTGTATAAAGGAAGAATTTGTATGTAGTTCTCCACTTCCAGCTGACGGATTTACCTTAGCCATATAATCACGAAAGCTGCCGTCTTTTTCTTTTTTCAGACTGACGTAGTCAAGTGCAACTATAAATTTGTGCGGAGGAACGTAGCCATTGAGACGCAGCACATGCTTGCCCTGTTCGTCGAGAAACTGCAGCGTAGGTGTAAACATTATTTTATTGGCAACAGCAAAATTCTTCTCCGTCGTTTCCTTGCCATCAAGGCCTACGACTTCCCGGTCACCCCACATATTGATCGCAATTACATCAAATTTATTTTGCAGGCTGTCAACGATATCCTTCTGTGACATGTTCTCCTTTACCAGACGCTCACAGTACGGGCAGCCATCCTGGTAAAAATATAACAGCACTCTTTTGCCGGTCTCTGTGGCTTCAGAAATATCGTCTCGAATATCGAGAAAGGAATCCTTGAACCAGGAGGGCTTTTCAACATAACCCGGATTTACCATGCCGGCTGACAGCTGATTGTCTGCTTCCTGCGCGTAAAGGCTTGCGCTGCTATACATCGTGAACATGGATAGCAGAGATACAATATTTTTTAATATGCGACTGGTCATAATTATCCGCTCCACACTGCTTATGTAAGGATACTACAGGATAAAAATCACACAATAGCACTGAAAACTGAAAATCGAAACAAGACGTTGAAGGCTGGCAGTGTGTTGTAGGTGCGAATTCATTCGCTCAAGAAAAGCTCATGCTACTCCATATGTTCGAATAAATTCGAACCTACATAAGATTTTACCAGGGCCTGACCTGAGCCCTGGCAAAAAAGGACAATCAGCCTTGCTTGTCAGATTTTCCTGCAGAACTGCTATCAGGGACAGGCTTTTTAGAGCCAGGCTTCGACTTGTTCCGACAATAGGCACTGATCGTTTTGCCGTTTTTAGTGGTATAGCTTTTTATCCAGCTACAGCTGTTTTCGCTGCTGCAGGCATCCTGCTGCATACCTTTACATGTGCCGGCTGCCAAAGAAAGCTGGCTAATTGAAATCAGCCCTGTGGCCGCCAGAACGAGTACAGTCTTGCGAATTGTGGTCGAGTTTGAAGCTAAGGTAGGTATTTTCATGATTCATCTCCATATGATTGATTTAAAACATCCAGCCATCCTGCTGAA
>JAUWVE010000226.1 GCA_030617565.1 Gammaproteobacteria bacterium
AGGCCGGGTGTATCGATCAGGAAAACTCCACCGCTGTCGTAGGATTGCCATGCGCTGCGATCAAGCTTGCGCGTCTCACCGTGCAACGGGCTGGTTGAGAAAACGTTACTGCCCAGCATGGCATTTAGTAGTGAGGACTTACCAACGCTGACACGCCCCATGACGGCAATGTGGATTTCATTGTTCTCTATCTTGTCCAGCAGCTCCTGTATGCCCTGGTACTCCACATCCAGTCCTTCACGCACAGACTGGGGGATGTGTTCATCCTCCAGTAGACGCGACAGGCTGTCGCGTGCCAGGGCAAGGTGATGGTCGGTCGATATGCCTGTCGCTGATTCAGTTACAGCTTGTACAGGCTTACCAGGTTTATTTTTCCTGTTTGTCCCTGGACTCCAGGACCAGCCGGATAATGTCGCTGCTACGTTTTTCCAGTTGATCACCAAGGTTCTCCGTGAATCGGTTAATTACCGGCAGAGTTGCCAGCTCGCCGCGGGAGGCAAGTATCTCGTTCAGACTACGTCCCAGTGCGTCAAATATCATTCCATAGGTTACTGCATGCAGGGCGCCACCGGCCAGCGTTCCAAGGCCTGGAAAGGCCTTCATGGCATTACCGAGGACAGCCATAATTAATGCAATATGACGATTAAGCCTGGATTGCCCGAGTTTAAGCAGCCGGTCTATCTCAAGTTGACTGACCGGGATGTCATACAATGAACAGAGGCTTTTTACCAGGCTAATGCCAAGCGCACCCTGTATTAAAATATCTGTACCGGGACTGATTGCAGCCATCGCACCAACGACTGCGCTGCGTGTATAGTTGCGAACCAGTACCTGCCCTTTTTCGAACCGCTGCTTAAGTTCTGCTTCATCAAGGCTGCGCGCTGCAAGAGCGAATATGGCACTGTCACGTAATTTTTCAAGTTTTTCAGGGTTGTTGTCAATGCGCCGTTGCAGGGCACGGGCAAGTTCCCTGATATCAGGTTCTGTGTGACGAAGTTCTTTTGTTTCAGTCCCGTCTGGCTGTTTAACCGTGACCTGCTTGTCGGCACGGGTGCTTATAGCAACGATAGTGATGTCAGAAATATCTGCAGTGTGTTCGCGCAGCCGCTGCAGTATTTGCTGCCGTTCCCCGTCGCTGTACCAGTCACTTTTATTGAGAGCGAGTATCAGTGGTTTTTTAAGTTCTGCCAGCAGTTTCAGTTCATGTAATTGCTGGCGAGTCAGGTCACTGTCACAGAGATAGATAACCAGATGTGCGCGTATGGCTTCTCTGCGTGCGACATCACTCAGTTCATTATTGGCAGCATCCAGCAGGCCGGGCATATCGATGAGAATGACTTCATCTGCTGAGGGAGTCAGCCAGTGATACTCGGTAATTTCCTGGGTTGTGCCGCCGGTCACCTCGGAGCGTGCTTCTGCAGAGGGCAGCAGGCTATTGATCAGGCTGCTCTTGCCGGTGCTGATGGTGCCGGTCAGTGCGATGTAGAGTTTGCCTGTTTTTCGGCGCTGATTTAGCTTGCGCAATTCTTCTCTGGCAGCTTCAATCTCAATGCCACTTTCTTTCGCATCCTCTATTCGCTGTTGCAGGCTGGCCTCATCTATCAATTCTTTGTGTGCGGCAGATTTTTTTGCCGGGCGCAGCAGCTTCCAGAGTATGATGGCACTGGCACTGCTGAAGATCAGCAATATGAGGGCAAACAGGCTGCTGATATACCAGGGGGCAGTCTGCAGCCTTTCCCATAGCGAGAGCAGGGTATCACCTGCCATGCCGGTAATGACCACCAGCAGCAGGAACAACAGGACAACGCCGGCGGCCAGTAAATAGCGAAGTGCTTTCATTTCATTGTGATTTTCAGGAACAGCAGCATATATATGATAGAGTAAAAACAGGTCTTAATCGTGTAAATTCCAACAATCGGACAAGCATACATGAATAATAAACTCCAGCAACAGGCAAAGGCGGCAGGTAGCGCCGTAGGCAGTGTATTAAAACCTGCTACATGGAAGGAAAAAGGCCTGCGCTGGTCAATAGGCATGGCTACATTCCTGATATTCCTGCTGATGATATTGCTCTCTATATACTGGAGCAGAACGCCTGCCATGTTT
>JAUWVE010000128.1 GCA_030617565.1 Gammaproteobacteria bacterium
TAACAACCACATCCAGCGGGCAGTAAAAAGTTCGCTAACGACCCAATTTCGTCATATATTGAGATTATCATAGGATGAAAAAAGGGGTCAATTGACCCCTTTCTATCCATAACATTTCTCGATAACTTTAATAAATCAGAGACTGAGTTGAAGATAAGATCTCTGACACAAAGCTAGATGCACCCACGATAGTTGCACCCTCAATCAACTCTTCCTCTTTAACTTGTCTTGAACCTACGCATGGCCCACAGACATACATTTTTCCACCGGCTTCAATATAAGTTTCTATCAATTCACTTAGTTTTGGAAAACCATTGGCACTCACATGATCTGACATACACTTTACAACGAGCATACTGCCATTTCCCTGGAATCCCATAACTACTTCCACATCACCTGCTTGAGCAGCAGTTGCCATAACGAATGGAACTGTAGCCAGTTCTGGATTTTCAGGGCCGGTAGTAACCATGATAAATAATTTTTTAGTCTCAACAGTCATTTTAATACCTCACAATGTAATCTGTTTTGCTCATAAGTATATTCATATAAATTAATATACCTTGCATTGACCTGTATCAAAATGCTATCGAAGTTTTTTGCAAAATTAAGAGGAATATGAATGGCAGGTGTTGGCCAAACTGAGACGATTTCACCCAACATGAAATTGTCAGCTATTGAGATTTTAAAGATATTTCAGATTATTAGATTTTGTCTGCCATGTCTCGATGACTGAAATACATTAATCCGTTTATCCAGCAACTCAGTTATGAAGCCACGATATGTGCGTGTTTTCTGATGTATTCAAGTGCCACCTTTAGTCTCAGCGACAGCGGTATTGTGGTGGAGGAAGGTTCAGCGGATCCCTTAAATTGACACCCCCTTCATCACTCACTCAGATTCACCTTGACTCACAGGACAAAGGTCTATAATTTTTTTCAAATGAAACCCTGACTACCTCACATAAAACTCAATCAGAACAATGCAAAAAGGAGTCTGTCAAAATGGAAGAGATCATTTACTATATCATTGCAGGCGGGGCATTCTTCCTTTCACTGGCAGTGCGTAAGAAACTGGAATTGACCTATCGTCGATGGGGTGAGACCCGTAACAGTGCGAACATAACCGGAGTGCAGACAGCTCAGGCTATCCTTGATGCCAATCAAATGAGTGCTGTTCAGATAGGCCGGAATCCTGGCAAGTTGACCGACTACTACAATCCGCGCAACAAGAACATCCGACTGTCAGAGGCGGTCTACGGGGTGCCAAGTGTTGCCGCCATGGCCGTGGCAGCGCATGAATCAGGTCATGCTATTCAGGATGAGGTCAACTACGTTCCGCTCGAGGTGCGGACCTTCCTGGCACCCATAGCAGCTTCTGGTGCTAAGTTCGGTCTGCCGGCAGCCATCTTTGGCTCATTTTTGGCCTTCCCTCTGTTAGTACAGGTTGGGATTCTTGCTTATGCCGGAGCTTTGCTTCTCCAGTTCCTGACACTGCCTGTTGAGTTCAACGCCAGCAAACGTGCGATGCGACAACTCGAAATGCTCCAGGTGATGAATGAGCGGGATAAAGAAGGCGCAAAGGAAGTGATGCGCGCTGCTGCCATGACCTACGTCGCTGGAACCGCATCTTCGGCAGGCTATATCATTTATCTGGCCATTCTCGGCGGCCGCTGGATCTTTCGTAAACCTGCGCTACCGAACCTTCCATTCAAGCCTCCGCAACTGCCATAGGCTGACTTTTACAGTAAGCTGATACAAATTCGCCGCGAGGGCGCGCCTCCCACAAAATCCCTCTTACCCTCTTACCCTCTTACCCCCCTTTCCCCTTTCCCCTTTCCCCTTTCGCCTTTCGCCTTTCGCCTTTCGCCTTGAAACTTGAAACTTGAAACTTCGAACTCAAATTCCGATTGTCATTTCCAGCATACCCTCTACAATACCTCTCCTGAACAGCAATAAACTAATCGAGAATAAGATGCCTGAATATCGCTCCCGTACTACGACTCATGGCCGCAACATGGCCGGTGCTCGCGCATTATGGCGTGCCACCGGGATGAAAGATGGCGATTTCGACAAACCCATCATCGCCATTGCCAATTCTTTTACCCAGTTTGTTCCCGGTCATGTTCATTTAAAAGACATGGGACAGCTGGTGGCCCGCGAGATCGAGAAGGCCGGCGGTGTGGCAAAGGAATTCAACACCATCGCTGTCGATGATGGCATCGCCATGGGACATGGCGGCATGCTGTACTCTCTGCCTTCGCGTGAACTCATCGCCGACTCGGTTGAATACATGGTCAATGCACATTGTGCCGATGCCATCGTCTGCATCTCCAATTGTGACAAGATTACACCGGGTATGCTGATGGCTGCGATGCGTCTCAATATCCCGGTTATATTTGTATCCGGTGGGCCGATGGAATCAGGCAAGGCACTGCTACACAACAAGGAGGTCCACCTGGATCTGGTGGATGCCATGGTTATGGCAGCTGATGACACAGAAACTGACGAGGACGTAGCAACGGTAGAACGCTCTGCCTGCCCGACCTGTGGTTCCTGCTCAGGCATGTTTACTGCCAATTCAATGAACTGCCTGACCGAGGCACTGGGTCTGTCGCTACCCGGTAATGGGTCATTACTGGCGACTCACGCCGATCGTGAGGACCTCTTTCTGGAGGCCGGCCGACGTATTGTTGACCTGGCCCGCCGCTATTATGAAGACGATGATGACTCCTTATTGCCACGCTCTATTGCCAACTTTGAGGCCTTTGAAAATGCTATGTGCCTTGATATCGCCATGGGAGGTTCAACCAATACTGTGTTGCATCTGCTCGCTGCGGCAGAGGAAGGTGAAGTTAAGTTCACCATGGAAGACATTGACCGTTTGTCGCGTAAGGTTCCTCATCTTTGTAAAGTCGCACCGTCTATACAGACCTACCACATGGAAGATGTCCATCGCGCCGGTGGCGTCATGGGCATCCTCGGTGAGCTCGATCGTGCCGGACTGATACACACTGACCTGCCGACCGTCCACAGTACAACGGTCGCGGAGGGACTGAGCAAGTGGGACATTGCGGTATCGGATGATGAGGAGGCAAAACTACGCTTCTCTGCCGCACCGGGCAATGTGCCCACCCAAAAGGCCTTCTCGCAAAACAAGCGCTGGTCACTGGATACCGACCGTGCCAATGGCTGCATCCATGATCTCGAACACGCTTATTCAAAGGATGGTGGCCTGGCAGTGCTGTACGGCAATATTGCCGAACAGGGCTGCATAGTAAAAACTGCCGGTGTTGATGAAAGCATATTAAAATTCACCGGCCGAGCGCGAATCTTTGAATCGCAGGATGTCGCCATGGAAGCAATACTGGCTGACCAGATTGTTGCCGGCGATGTCGTGGTTATTCGCTACGAAGGTCCCAAAGGCGGCCCGGGCATGCAGGAAATGCTCTACCCCACTTCCTATCTGAAATCCAAAGGCATGGGCAAGGTCTGTGCCCTGCTCACCGATGGTCGATTCTCAGGCGGTACATCAGGCCTGTCGATAGGCCATGTCTCACCGGAAGCCGCTGAAGGTGGTGCCATCGGTCTGGTTGAGGAAGGTGATATGATAGAGATTGATATCCCGAATCGCAGCATACAATTGGCTATCAGCGAGGAAGAACTTACCCAGCGCCGCCAGGCAATGGACGCGAAAGGTGACGCGGGCTGGAAACCTGTTAACAGAGAGCGCGTGGTTAGCCAGGCACTTAAGGCCTATGCAGCGATGACCACCAGTGCCGCGCGCGGTGCGGTACGTGATGTTAGCCAGTTGAAATAATAAATCGTTTTAAGGTTTATGTTTTATGTATTACGTAAACCGTAACACGTAAAACGTGCTTTTCACGCATCTTTCCTCTTTAGCCCTTAATCTTCGCTCCCATCAAAGGCTGGAATACTTAACTATCAGTAAAATTCAGCATTTATCCTGTCACAATACGCCACCAGTGCCGCATATTCTCGCGCAATTTGATTATGTGGATCATCCTGATCAACCAGAATGAACTCTGCTAAAATCGCAAATGCGGTAGCATCCAGGGAACTGGGCTTATCACCAAAAAAGTAGTCCCTTGAACCCAGAAGATCACTTAGTGACTGAAGTGAGCTGCGAAGTATCTGCTGAATTTCCTCATTCGTATGCCGTGATACACCCTGCCCTTTTAAAGCTTTAATAACTTGTTTTCGGATCAGGCCCGGGACAAAGTATTTCAGTGGAACAGGCATATCGCTAAAAAATGCCTGTTTTGTTTTAATCCAGTTGTCATCTACGTACCACCTGAAATAGAGCAATACAAAATAAAGGTTTTCATCCAGAGACTTTGTCACCAGATAGGCAGTTGCTCTTTGCTCATCCGTTAGATCTTTATCTAAATCCTGTTCCGGAATTTTCTTGAAATGGTCAATAATTACCTGTGAGTCAGCAATAATTTTCCCATTATCATCAATGAA
>JAUWVE010000098.1 GCA_030617565.1 Gammaproteobacteria bacterium
GCTACATGGAAGGAAAAAGGCCTGCGCTGGTCAATAGGCATGGCTACATTCCTGATATTCCTGCTGATGATATTGCTCTCTATATACTGGAGCAGAACGCCTGCCATGTTTGATGTCATTGAAAATATGCAGATTGTTAGCGGGCAGTCTGAAGAAGCAAGGTTAATTCCGGGCAGTGTCACCACGGCCACATTGATTACCGTTAGCAATACTTTACTGGATAAACCGGGAGGCTATCTCAGTAATGATGTTATGCCGCCCTCAGTATTGCTGGATAATATGCCTAACTGGGAGTTCGGTGTGCTGGTACAGGTACGTGACATGGCCCGTGCCATGCGCAATGATTTGAGCCGCTCGCAATCACAGTCGCTGGAAGACCGGGATCTGATGGTGGCGGAGCCGCAGTTTAATATCAATAGTGAGTCATGGATGTTTCCATCCGCTGAAGGCTCCTATCGCAAGGGGATTGAAGCCCTTGAGTCCTATCTCGATCGGCTGGTAGATGCGGATGCCACCAACGCCCAGCTTTATACCCGTGCAGATAATCTAAGAGACTGGTTGCAGATAGTCGAGAAACGACTGGGTGGCCTGTCGCAACGCTTATCTGCCAGTGTCGGGCAGCTGCGCGTCAATACCGACCTTGCCGGTGATGCCGAAGCGACCCATTCTACACCGACGCCGGAAGATATGATTGTTAAAACACCGTGGACAAAAATTGATGATAACTTTTTTGAAGCTCGTGGCGCGGCCTGGGCACTGCTGCACTTCCTGAAGGCAGTGGAAATTGATTTTGAAGCCGTATTGCGCAAGAAAAATGCCATCGTCAGTCTGCGCCAGATCATCCGCGAACTGGAATCCACCCAGGATCCTATCTGGAGCCCGATCATCCTGAATGGCAGCGGCTTCGGCTTTGTCGCCAATCATTCTCTGGTGATGGCATCGTATATCTCGCGGGCCAATGCGGCCATTATCGATTTGCGTAACCTTCTTGCGGATGGTTGAGGGTTTTTAGAACCACAAAGGCGCAAAGGGCGCAAAGTTTTATGTTTTGTAACATTGTTGTCCCACAAATATAAAATACTTCCGATATGCTGGCACTGTTCAGTTTTATTTTCATATCGAGAATGATTAATTCCGTTCTCTTTCTAAATTCGGCAATATTTTGAGACGTTATGTGATGTTTTTTATGGGACAGTAGTGATTTTGTAAGAAACATCTTCGATTGAAGCCTGCTGTAAACCGATACAACGATGCCACCCTGTAAGCAGGCATAAAAAAGATTATTTTTCTTTGCGTCCTTTATGCCTCAGCGGTTAAACAGATCTTTCGATTTCTCCGGGTAATTACTATTTTCCCCCTGAATTGTCCCGAAATACTGAAAAACCCTCCTAAATAGGGTAAAGTCGCGCCTCTGTTTTTTCTCAGTTTAATCTGGATCAAGTACTGCAAGGGACTGATTCTGTACACTGAAACCAAACATCAACCAAACACCAGGGAGCATCACGATGGCTAAAGATTTCCTTATCTCACCTTCAATCCTGTCCGCAGATTTCGCCAGGCTCGGCGAAGAAGTGGATAATGTACTGGCATCCGGTGCCGATGTGGTGCATTTCGATGTCATGGATAACCACTATGTGCCCAACCTGACCATCGGCCCGCTGGTCTGTGATGCACTGCGTAAACACGGCGTTACCGCAGATATCGATGTCCATCTGATGGTCAAACCGGTCGACCGCATCATCCCTGATTTTGCTGCAGCAGGTGCCACCTATATCACTTTTCACCCGGAAGCCTCCGAGCATGTCGATCGCAGCCTGCAACTGATACAGAGTGAAGGCTGTAAGGCCGGGCTGGTATTTAACCCGGCTACATCGCTGGATGCCCTTGAATACGTTATGGACAAGATTGATATGATCCTGCTGATGTCTGTCAACCCGGGCTTTGGTGGCCAGAGTTTCATAGATTCTACGCTGACCAAGTTACAGCAGGTTAGAAAACTGATCGATGCCTCCGGCAGAGATATTCGTCTGGAAGTTGATGGCGGAGTAAAAATTGATAACATCCGTGAAATCGCTGAGGCGGGTGCCGATATGTTTGTCGCCGGCTCCGCCATTTTTGGTGCAGCCAATGAAGCGGACCCTCATCATTATGAAACGGTCGTCGCGGCAATGCGTGCCGAGCTGGCAAAAGTCGACTAATTCTTTATAAGATCACACAACAGCTAAAAAAAATATTGTAGGAGCGTCGCCCGGCGCGAATCTGTTTCATTATGGTCGTCAACATTTAAGGACACCTCTATTTATTCATGAATATTCATCTCACATCCAAAATCATCCATCTCTGCGTTAAGAATCTTCGCAATAGCTAGCTATTACGTGCGATCCTTGCCTTGATATGAACAATTTTTGATGCAATCTGATCTATCCATAATAAATAGAGGTGCCCTTAAGGCAATCGCGCCGGGCGACGACCCTGCAGCACAGGTTAAATTGATATGACAGAAAAAATTAAAGTCCGCATGGTCATGATTGACCTCGATGGCACCCTGATCAACACAGCGCCGGATCTTGCCGATAGCGTCAACATCATGCTTGAGCGCATGGGTAGAGAACCATGGCCGCTGGACAAGGTGTCGGGCTGGATCGGCAACGGTGTCAGCCGCCTGGTAAAACGTGCGTTGACCGACTCCATGGATGCTGAGCCGGATAGCGAGGATTATGAAAAGGGCTATGCACTGTTTCTGGAAGCCTATGGCGAAAACGTCTCGGCCAAAAGCCGTCCCTATGACGGGGTTGTGGCCGGTCTTGATAAGCTTAAATCGGCTGGCTACAGGCTGTCCTGCGTCACCAACAAGGCAGCGGCCTTTACCCTGCCGCTGCTGGCCGCACTGAAACTCGATGGCTATTTTGAGCTGGTGGTATCCGGTGATACGCTGCCACGTAAGAAACCCGATCCCTTGCCGCTGACCTATGCCTGTGAGTATTTTGGCATTACCCCGCAGCAGGGAATACTGATTGGTGACTCGGCCAATGATGTCAAAGCGGCCATCGCAGCCGGCATGCCTGTCATCTGTGTCAACTATGGTTACAATCAGGGGGTTGATCTGACTACCCTGGATACGCAGGGTGTGATAGATTCACTGGACAGTCTTGATCAGCATATTACTTTGCTGGACTGAAGAGATTTGCTACAAATGGAAAACATGATCAAAAAACAGGAAGCATGGATCTGGCGATGGTGAAGCGCTAAGCGTTTGCTGTTCGTTATATTCTGTTTAACTGTTTGAGGTCACCTGTATTAATTCATGAATAATCATCTTGCTTCCAAAACCTGTCATCTCTGTGTTAAGGATCTTCGCAATAACTAGTTATTATGTGCGATCCTTGCCTTGATCTGACAAATTTTGAAATACAATATGGCATATCCAGAATTAAAACAGGTGGCCCAGGAAATGTTTTCCCATGTCTATACAAAAATCTGAATTTGATGCCTATGCCGCTAGCGGCTACACACGCATCCCTCTGGTGCGTGAAGTATTAGCGGACCTCGATACTCCATTAAGCACTTACATCAAACTCGCCGGCGGTGAGTATTCCTATCTGTTTGAATCCGTCTCCGGCAGCGACAAGGCCAGTCGCTATTCGATTATCGGCCTGTCCGCACGGCGTATGTTTCGCGCTACCGGCCAGCAGGTAGAAATGCTTGAAGATGGTGAGATTGTTGAATCGCTGACCGCTGCTGATCCGTTAGAAGCCGTACGCGAATATCAGCAACGCTTTAAGGCCCCTGAAATAGAAGGCATGCCACGTTTTACCGGTGGTCTGGTCGGTTATTTCGGCTACGATATCATCCGCTATATTGAACCTGAGCTGGGCAAGAATCAGCACCCTGATCCACTGCAATCACCGGATATCCTGCTGATGGTATCGGATGAAATACTCATCTTCGACAAACTCAAGGGGCGATTGTTTATCGTCATCAATGTTGATCCGCGCGAGGACGGTGCATGGGAGTCAGGCCAGCAACGCATCGAAGAACTTATCCGACTGCTTGATCAGCCTCTGTCTCATCAGAGCAAGGCATGCGCTTCCGAAGTCAGTGAAAAAGACTTCCATTCCGGTTTCAGTAAACAGGGCTATATGGACGCCGTTGAGCGGGCACGTGAATACATACGTGCCGGGGATATTATGCAGGTCGTGCTCTCGCAACGTATGACCATTCCCTATGATGCTGCACCGCTGGATCTGTATCGTGCCCTGCGCACACTGAATCCTTCACCCTACATGTATTTCATGAACCTGGGCGATTTTCAGGTGGTGGGTTCGTCACCGGAAATCCTGGTACAGGTCGATGAAGGTAAAGCAATAGTACGGCCTATTGCAGGGACTCGACCACGCGGCAAAACTGAGACAGAAGATTTGCAGCTGGAAAAGGATTTGCTGGACGATCCGAAAGAACTTGCTGAACATCTGATGCTGGTCGACCTCGGGCGCAATGATCTCGGCCGTATTGCCGAAATCGGTACTGTAGAACTCACTGAACGTATGCTTATTGAACGTTATTCACACGTCATGCATATCGTCTCCAATGTGGTCTGCAATATTCGTCAGGAGTTTGATGCCATCGATGTTCTGAAGGCCACTTTTCCCGCAGGTACCGTCAGCGGTGCACCGAAAATCAGGGCGATGGAAATCATTGATGAACTGGAGCCCGTCAAACGTGGTGTCTATTCCGGAGCAGTAGGATATCTCGGCTGGAATGGCAACATGGATACCGCCATTGCAATCCGTACCTCGGTGATCAAGGACGGTATGCTGAATATACAGGTGGGTGCCGGCATCGTCGCGGACTCACAGCCTGAAATGGAATGGGAAGAGACCCTGAACAAGGGCAGAGCAACCTTCCGTGCTGTGGCAATGGCCGCAGGCGGCTTCAGGCAACTGAGTTAAGGAGGCGGTGATATGTTGTTGATGATCGATAATTATGACTCCTTTACCTATAACCTGGTGCAGTATTTTGGTGAGTTAGGTGCCGACGTTCACATTCATCGGAATGACAAGATCAGTCTGCAGGACATTGAGGCCATGCAGCCCGAGCGTATTGTGATCTCACCCGGCCCCTGTACACCCAATGAAGCCGGTGTTTCGGTTGAGGTAATCAAACAGTTCAGTGGGCGCGTGCCGATACTGGGTGTCTGTTTGGGGCATCAGAGTATAGGACAGGCCTTCGGTGGCAAAATCGTCCGTGCAAAAACTCTGATGCACGGCAAGATATCAATGATCCATCATAAAGACTCTGGTGTATTCAAAGGACTGGAAAACCCTTTACAGGCGACCCGCTACCATTCGTTGGTGATCGAGCGTGAAAGCCTGCCTGAATGCCTGGAAGTGACCGCCTGGACCGATGATGATGAGATAATGGGCGTGCGACACCGGACACTGGATGTAGAGGGTGTACAATTCCATCCGGAGTCGATTTTGACACATCAGGGGCATGATCTGCTGGCGAATTTTCTGGCAGAGAGGAAGGACGGAAGTTGAAAGTTCCAGGTTCCAAGTTCCAAGTTAAACCTGTATCGATTTTTCTGTCTCCTGTGTTCACTTGGACCTTGGAACTTGGATCTTGGAACTAAAAAACGACTAAAGGATTTTAACCATGGACATGCAAACGGCCATTCAATCTGTGATCTCGGGTAAAAACCTGGCTTCAAGCGAAATGCGTCATGTCATGCAGCTGATCATGACCGGAGAAGCGACACCGGCGCAAGTCGGGGGTTTTCTCATCGG
>JAUWVE010000029.1 GCA_030617565.1 Gammaproteobacteria bacterium
ATCAGCAGCAACAACGGGAACCAGCTGATAAAAATACTCATCAGCAATGAAGGCTGCTCGGGTTCTTTTGCATCAACAACAACACCATTTTTCAGCAAGTCATTGATCAAATCCGGATCATCCGGTGAATAAGTCTTGAAAGATGTCCCATCCTGGCGTGTGCCGGTAATATTTCGCCCGGCTATGGTCACTTTACTTACCTGGCCCTGTCTCACATCGGATATGAATGAGGAGTAGTCCAGTTTCGTCGCCTGCCCCTGCTGACGCGGTGCAAAATTGTTGAAAATGGTCATCAATACAACGGCGATAACCAGCCACATGACGAGATTTTTAGAGATATTGTTCAAACTAGTGCCTCAATGGTAAGAGAAATACGTTTCAGACCGTCTATTTTGCCTTGCTAGCTACTACGTTTCAATCTAAAAACACCTATAAACAGCAGGTAACTGACTGATCACCCATTAAATTTTCGTGCCAGCAAGTAGACTTCAGAGCTACGAGAGCGGGATGCATCGGGCTTTCTTGAAACCACAGACTGAAAATGCCTTAAAATTTCCTGCCTTAACTGATCAAAACCGCTGCCCTGAAACACCTTCATCAATAGGACACCGTCCTTAGCCAGTACGCAGCAACTCCAGTCGAGCACACCCTCCGCCAGGCCAATGGATCTGGCCTGATCAGCCAATGCTATACCACTTATATTGGGGGCCATATCAGATAACACAAGATCAACAGCCCTTCCTCCCATCATTTCACTAAGCTGCGACCGAATCTTGTCTTCAGTAAAATCACCCTGTATAAATGCCACACCCTCAACAGGGTCTATCGGCAGCAGATCAACGGCGACCAGGTGGTCTTTTTTCCCCAGCCGGGTACGTGCATACTGACACCAGCTTCCGGGGGCAGCACCCAGATCAACCACATTCATCCCGGGGCGTAAAAGTCTGTCTCTTTTATCTATTTCTTCCAGCTTGAATGCAGACCTGGCACGATAACCGGACTTTTTAGCTTTTTTTACATAATTGTCGTTGACGTGCTCGTTCATCCAGTTACGACCAAAACGATGCTTTTTGTCAGAACTCACCCGTAGATACCCCTGTTTTTGTCAACGAGAATGTTTGCCTTATTCACTGTACAATCACAGCCTTCTTTCAGGCAACAGAACCCGGAGTTTAAATGTCTCTCAACCGTAAGCAAACATCATATTTACGCGGACTGGCGCATCCTATGCCGCCGATAGTTAGCATAGGTGGCTCCGGCCTCACTGATGCGGTTTTGTCCGAGCTTGAATCTACACTTGAGCATCATGAGCTACTCAAAATAAAAATTGCCACTGACAACCGGGATTTGCGCAAAAAGTTTGTTCAGGATATTTGCTCTTCAACCTCGGCAGAACTGGTGCAGCAAATTGGTAAAACGGCAGTAATTTTTCGTCCGAGTGAAAAACACAAGATTAAACTTCCTGCCTGAATGATTTTGAACCGCAAAGACGCTAAGGCGCAAAGGTTCTTTTTATAAACCTGCTTTATTTGGCGACTTTGCGCTTCAAAATTTACAAGATGTCCGCTCAGGCTGCCGAATCACCAGCAGTAAACCCAGTAAACTGACCAGCAGATAAAGCCCGCTGGCAATGCCATGCAGCAAGGCAAAACGCTTGTGTATTTCTGTCCCCTTCTCAATTGCACCACCGGCCATGTCCCGCAGTCCGGCTATTTCAGGAGTCAGGTAAAACAAACTGATGGCAACGAAAACAGCAATCAAAAAGAGCACCAGAAAACGCCATTTTGCTCGATCAAGAAAAGAATAAATGACGCTAAGTACTAGCACAGAAGCCAACCCGAACCAGCTCATAAAAGTAAACAGTGCGCCTGCAATCTGACCTGCCTGTGCCGGATTTTGCAGTTGATCGAACAGTACCGGGGCGACTAAATAGCCTACTGTCCACAGACCACCTATCCACAGAGTCAGGACGATACGTTGTACATTGATTAGCATTCTAAAAAATCATCCTGCCGCCGAGAGTATGTCGGACATCTAGATATATTTGACACTCAAAATCTCGTAGGTTATTACACCACCGGGGGTCCGCACTTCTACTTCATCGCCTTCTTCTTTGCCAATTAATGCGCGAGCAATTGGAGAACTAACAGAGATTTTCAATTTTTCAATGTCTGATTCCAGATTACCGACTATTTGATATGTGACTTCAGCTTCTGTAGAGACGTTATACAATTCTACCGTTGCACCAAAAACAATCCGCCCACCCGTGTCCAGTGTTGTAGGGTCAATAATTTGAGCTTTGCCCAGAGAACTATCAAGCTCCTTGATTCGTCCCTCAATGAAACCCTGTTCCTCACGTGCGGCGTGGTATTCAGCATTTTCAGACAAATCACCATGAGCACGTGCTTCTGCAATAGCATCAATAACTTTTGGTCGTGCAACCTGCTTCAAATTTTTAAGCTCTTCGCGCAAACGCTCTGCGCCCTTACTGGTCAGTGGCAAACTTTCCATTTCAATTCCTTATAAGTTCTTTTCTTTACATGCAACATCACGACTTCAGTGTCTTATGCAGATCCTGAAGCTTATAAACGGTCACCTCATTGTCGGCACGATGTGCCTCCACAGCGGCTTTGGCCGCAGCAAGTGTGGTGAAATTAGTCACCTTATGCAGCAATGCCTCTCTTCGAATGGTATAGGAGTCTTTCAGGCTGCGCTTACCTTCCGTGGTATTGATTACGATGTCAATTTCATCATTTTTAATCATATCAACAATATGTGGCCGACCTTCGCGCACCTTGTTGACCTGCTTAACCTTAACCCCGGCCGATTCAATCACTTTTGCAGTACCACGCGTAGCCAGTATTTCAAAACCGCGTCCAGCCAGGTAACGTGCCACTTCCACTACACGTGGCTGATCAATATCACGCACACTGATAAAGGCTCTACCCTTCTCAGGTATGTCTGCGCCCGCGGCCTTCTGTGCCTTGTCAAAGGCTTCACCAAAGGTCTTACCAACCCCCATGACTTCACCGGTAGATTTCATCTCCGGACCCAGCACCGGGTCAACACCCGGGAATTTGATGAAGGGAAAAACAGCCTCTTTGACTGAATAATACTCTGGAATGATCTCACCGGTAATTCCCTGATCAGCCAGACTGATACCCGTCATACAGCGCGCCCCTATTTTTGCCAGGGGCCGCGAGGTCGCTTTGGAAACAAAAGGAACCGTGCGCGAAGCACGGGGATTAACTTCCAGCAGGTAGATATCCTCACCCTTCACAGCAAATTGAATATTCATCAGGCCACGTACACCAATTGCCAGAGCCAGACTGGTTGCCTGTTCGCGCAGCCGCTGAATTATGTTTTCAGGCAAACTGAATGGCGGTAATGAGCAGGAGGAGTCACCGGAATGCACACCGGCCTCTTCGATATGCTCCATGATGCCGCCAATGACTACATCTTTACCATCACACACCGCATCAAGATCCACCTCAATTGCATCATTCAAAAAACGATCGAGCAGTACCGGTGAATCATTGGAAATCTGGATAGCGACCATCATATAGTTATCCAGATCCTCTATATTATGAACGATCTCCATCGCCCTGCCGCCCAGCACATACGATGGTCTAACGACCAGTGGAAAACCAATTTCTTCGGCCCCGACCAGTGCTTCTTCACGACTTCGGGCGATACGGTTTGGCGGTTGCAGTAGACCAAGATCTTCAACCAGCTTTTGAAAACGCTCCCGATCTTCAGCCAGGTCTATTGAATCTGGAGAGGTGCCTATTATCTTGGCCCCGGCACTTTCAAGGTCTTCTGCCAGTTTCAGCGGAGTCTGACCGCCATATTGGACAATCACCCCGGTTGGGTTTTCGATATGGATAATTTCCAGTACATCTTCCAGAGTCAGAGGTTCGAAATAAAGGCGATCCGAGGTATCAAAATCAGTCGATACGGTTTCTGGATTACAGTTGACCATGATTGTCTGATAACCATCCTCACGGCAAACCTGTGCAGCATGCACACAGCAGTAATCAAATTCTATTCCCTGGCCGATACGATTAGGGCCGCCGCCAAGGACCATTATCTTGCTGCTGCTGTCCGGGTTTGATTCGCACTCTTCTTCGTAGGTTGAATAGAGGTAAGCCGTCGACGTGGAAAATTCAGCAGCACAGGTATCGACACGTTTGTAAACCGGGCGAATACCGTGTGAATGGCGTATCGCACGAAATTCATGCTCATTCACAGCCAGTAGTCTGGCCAAACGCAAATCAGAGAACCCTTTGCGTTTCCATGACCTTATCTGATGTTCAGTAAGTGATTCCTTGTCCAGCTCCCGTATCTCCTGCTCGATTATAATCAACTGCTCAATCTGGTGCAGAAACCACATATCGATACGGGTGAGTTCGTGGACCTCATCCCTTGACATGCCGGCACGAAACGCCTCAGCAATGTACCAGACCCGGTAACACCCGGGCACTCGCAGCTCCCGGTAGAGTGTTTCTTTCAGATCATCAGGATCAGTATCAGTACAAATCTCATCGAAACCGTCGGTGCCGATTTCAAGTCCTCGCAAAGCTTTTTGCAGCGACTCCTGGAATGTTCTACCAATAGCCATCACCTCACCGACAGACTTCATCTGCGTGGTTAAAACACTATTCGCCGCCGGGAACTTCTCAAAATCAAAACGTGGAAATTTGGTCACCACATAGTCGATACTGGGCTCAAAAGAGGCCGGCATTGCGCCACCAGTGATCTCGTTCTGCAATTCATCGAGTGTAAAACCTACAGCAAGCTTGGCGGCAACTTTAGCAATCGGAAAACCCGTCGCCTTGGAGGCCAGTGCTGAAGAACGCGATACCCGCGGGTTCATTTCAATCACGATCATACGTCCGTCATCGGGATTGATCGCATACTGTACATTTGAGCCGCCGGTATCAACGCCAATCTCACGCAAAACGTCAATGCTCGCATCACGCATGATCTGATATTCCTTATCCGTCAGCGTCTGTGCGGGTGCAACGGTTATAGAGTCACCGGTATGTACACCCATCGGATCAAAGTTTTCGATCGAACAAATAATGATGACATTATCAGCCGGATCGCGCACGACCTCCATCTCGAACTCTTTCCAGCCAAGTATGGATTCCTCAATCAGCAGTTCAGAGGTCGGTGAGGCATCAAAGCCTCGGTCACAAAGCTCAAAATATTCTTCACGGTTGTAGGCTATTCCGCCGCCCGTTCCTCCCATGGTAAAAGACGGACGGATGATGGCTGGAAATCCAACCATAGCAAGAACCTGCTCGGCCTCTTCTATGTTGTGTACGATGGCACCACGGGCCGTTTCCAGGCCGATCGCTTCCATAGCCTGACGAAACAGCTCCCGATCTTCTGCTTTATCAATGGCTTCACGGGAAGCACCGATCATTTCTACGTTATAGCGTTCAAGAACACCTTCTTTTACCAGGTCCAGCGCACAATTCAATGCCGTCTGGCCACCCATAGTAGGCAACAGAGCATCCGGTCTTTCAATCTCGATAACTTTTGCAACGCTTTCCCAAACTATAGGTTCGATGTAGGTTGCATCGGCCATGTCCGGGTCGGTCATAATAGTGGCCGGGTTAGAGTTAACCAGAATGACCCTGAAGCCCTCTTCTCTTAGTGCCTTACAGGCCTGGGCACCGGAATAATCAAACTCACAGGCCTGGCCGATTATGATCGGGCCGGCGCCAATGATCAGGACACTTTTTATATCGTCACGACGTGGCATGGTTTTATGAATCCGCTCCTTTATTTTTATTTATATTTTCGATGAAGCGATCAAATAACGGGCTGACATCGTGTGGGCCCGGACTGGCTTCCGGATGACCCTGAAAGGAAAAAGCAGAATGGTCTGTGCGTTCGATGCCCTGTATTGATTTATCAAACAGTGATCGATGAGTCACCCTGAGATTATCGGGAAGATTGTCTTCAGCCACAGCAAAGCCATGGTTCTGGCTGGTAATCATAACCCGCTTGCTGGCAAGTTCCTGCACCGGGTGGTTGCCACCATGGTGGCCAAACTTCATTTTTTCTGTCTGCGCGCCCGAAGCCAGGGCTAGCAGTTGATGGCCGAGACAAATACCAAAGACCGGGATATCTGTAGCAACAATTTCTTTAATTGCGGCTATCGCATAGTCACAGGGTTCCGGATCACCGGGACCATTTGACAGGAACACACCATCAGGCTTCATAGCCAGCACATCACAGGCGGGTGTAGTGGCCGGAACTACGGTAACACGGCAGCCGCGATCGCTAAGCATGCGGAGAATGTTTCGCTTTACACCAAAATCATAGGCCACCACATGATACTTTCTGTCAGCAGCAGGTAGATAACCAGATTCCAGGTCCCAGCCGCCCTCACTCCAGGCGATCAGAGAATCGGTAGTTACTTCCTTCGCCAGATCCATGCCACTCAGGCCAGGAAATGCTTTTGCCTGCTTGATGGCTTTCTCGCTATCAATATCATCTCCGGCAGCAATGCAACCTGCCTGGGCACCCTTTTCGCGCAGAATACGAGTCAGGCGGCGTGTATCAATTTCGGCTATGGCCACTACTTGCTGAGTTTCAAGAAATGATTGCAGTGACTGTTCTGCACGCCAGTTACTGTACAAATCAGGCAGGTCACGAATGATCAAACCGGCGGCATGAACACGGTCAGATTCAAAATCTTCAGTATTTGTACCGGTGTTACCAATATGGGGATAGGTAAGTGTAACAAGTTGACGGCAATAGGAAGGGTCGGTGAGGATTTCCTGATAGCCGGTCATCGAGGTATTAAAAACTACCTCGCCTGAAGAATATCCCATGGCGCCCACGGCGATACCGTGGAACAGGCTACCATCTTCCAGGGCCAGCATGGCGGGGACAGACAAGGTTTTTCTCCGTTCTAGATGTAGAAAAACGGGAGTTGCGTAGCGCTACTCCCGTTGTTCGACAGATGTTTCTGACTACAGGGATTCTAGTCGATTTGCTACGTCAAAATCAATCAAGCTATGACGAAATTTCTTCCTGTTTTGATTCCTGTGGCACAATAGCTACGCCAAAATGGCAAAATGCACGCAGCGAGAGAAATGACGGACAAGGTAATTTATGAAACTCCACCAGCAAAGCACACCCAACGTAAACACTATCCGTGCCTTTGAGCCAGGCAGAATCAAAATCAATGATAAATTTTATGACAACAGCCTGCTTGTAACAGCAGAAAAAATTGACAGTAACTGGGGTGTCAATAAACCTGAAGAACTGACCGTAGAAATATTACAGGAACTGCTTACTTATCAACCGGAAATCATAATAATCGGCACAGGCCTGCAGCACCATTTCCTTGACCCCATGCTTGCACTAACAGCTACTCAACAGGGCACGGGTATAGAAATAATGACCAGTGAAGCTGCCTGTCATACCTACAACATACTGTTGGGAGAGGATCGAAAGGTATTGGCGGCGTTGATGATTTGAAAAAAGTTTCAAGAATCAAGTTCCAAGTTCCAAGATCCAAGATCCAAGCTTAAAGTCAAAATCGCTAACCACAGAGAGCACAGGGTGATGAAAATAATCCGTTTGAGGCAATGAATAAACCATATTTCTATGTCTTACTCAGATCTCATAGATCTAAACAGTACTAGCCAATACAAAAACCTCTGTGTCCTCCGTGCCCTCTGTGGTAAAAGTTTTTTCGGTTTTCAGTCTTTCGTCTTGAAACTTGGAACTTGGAACTCAGTTCTAAAGAAGCTCATCCATCGAATACCCTTCCCTTTCCAGCAACTTACGTAATTTCTTTAAGGCCTCAACCTGAATTTGCCTGACTCTCTCACGCGTTACCCCGACATCATCACCTACCTGCTCCAGGGTTGCCACATCATGGCCACGCATACCGAATCGACGCAGAATAACCTCGCGCTGCTTATCAGGCAGGCTGTCCAGCCAGACATCCAGGTGTTTCATTACCTGATCGCTATGCAACATTTCTGCCGGGTCAGAGGATGAAGTATCGGGGATAGCATCAAGCAGGGTCCGGTCGCCATCATTTTCTACCGGACTGTCAAATGAGCTGACGCGCTCCTGTTTATCAAGCATTTTCTTGACGTCATTAGCTGGCACATCAAGAAACTCTGCAATTTCACTCGCATTGGGTTCATGACTGAGCTTTTGCGTCAGTTGCTTGGCTGCGCGTAGATAGACATTGATTTCCTTGAGCACATGCACCGGCAGGCGTATGGTCCGGGTTTGATTCATTAGAGCACGTTCAATGGTTTGCCTGATCCACCATGTGGCATAGGTAGAAAATCGGAAGCCTCTCTCAGGATCGAATTTCTCTACCGCACGAATGAGTCCTAGATTACCTTCGTCAATAAGATCCAGCAGTGGCAGGCCGCGGTTGATATAACGTCGTGAGATTTTGACTACCAGGCGGAGATTGCTCTCAATCATTCTGTTGCGTGCATCCATGTCACCTTTTTGGGTGAGCCGTCCAAAATAAACTTCTTCTTCAGCCGTCAGCAATTCAGAGAAGCCTATCTCCTTCAAGTACATCTGTGTAGCATCAACCCCAGCTGAGGAGGTATAGGGTGGCGTCACGGGAGCAGCTCTCCGTCAGTCTGATCCATAATTATCTGCTTGTCCGTCTCATTGTACTACTGCCACCTTTTGTTGAATGTATCACTACCTGGAAGACAGGTAACTAGCTGGATTAACGGGCTTGCCATTTTTTCTGATCTCAAAATGCAGTATGGCCCTGCCTTTTCCATTGCTACCCATCCGCCCAATCTTTTTTCCAGCCCTGACGTTCTGGCCCTCTGCAACGAGTATGTTGTCATTATGTGCATAGGCACTCAGAAAAGTCTTGTTGTGTTTTAGAATGATAAGCCTTCCATAGCCCCTGAGTCCACTCCCGGCATAAACTACATGACCATCGGCAGTTGCAAAAACGGCATCGCCAAATTTACCAGCGATATCTATACCATCCTTGCCTGCTGCAGGATTGAAGCGTGCCGTAACTTTGCGGTTGACGGTTGGCCAGACCCACCGCTTCACATTGCCCTGTGGGGCCTTCCCTTTGTAGGGTGTTGATTTTTTAACTGCGCGGGTCGAAGAGCTCTTTGTTGAACTGCCTGAAGAATAAGTCTTCTTTGTCGTCTTCGGCTTTGCCGCTTTCGATGATGGCGGATACATGCGTAAGCGTTGCCCGGTACGTATCAGATACGGTGATCTGATACCATTCCACCTGGCTACATTTTTATAATCCTGTTTGATCGCCCAGGCTATGCTGTACAGGGTATCTCCCCGCTTGACTGTATAGACCGTGCCATATTTTGCATTCGGCAGGCTTCTATTTGCAGTGTAGTCGTATTTGTCGTGTTTATATTTAGCACCTGAATTACAGGCGCTCAGAAACAGCAACAATGAAATAGACAAGGCTAAAACAGAAAATTTCAAAGTCCAGCTTAGTCTCATTAATAGAATAAATTGTAGATAATAGCAGCCAGAACAATAATCGCTACGCTGGCCCAGCCTATTTGTTCTACGCGCTTCTCCAGCACAGCATCGATTTTATCTCCGCCTGCATAAAGTAGACCGGCAACAAGAAAAAACCGTGCACCGCGAGCTACCAGTGAAGTCAGAATAAATGGCAATAAGGGCATCCCCACTACGCCGGCTGTAATGGTAAAAATTTTGTAGGGTATAGGTGAAAAACCGGCAATAAAAATTATCCAGACGCCATATTTTTCAAACAGCGACTGCACATAGACAAATTTTTCCTGAAAATGGTAAAGATCAATGATCGGCTGCGCCACCTGATCGAATAGAAACTGACCGATGTAATAGCCAATCACAGCACCTGCAACTGAACCGAGCGTAGCCAGGGTGGCATACCACCAGGCCTTGTCTCGACGAGCAAGCACCATGGGTGCCAGCAATACATCTACAGGAACCGGGAAAAAAGAAGATTCAGCCACACTGGTCGCGGTCAGGTAATAACTGGCATGGGGATGCCTGGCCCAGCCGATGACACGCTTATACATACTACCGAAAATAGCCATCAGCTACCCCCGATTAATGGCACGAAGCGGACAGCTTCGAGACTGGTTTTAGTAAAGCCGCTATTGGTTCGCTCAATTAGATACAATTCCTGTGCATTGTCCTCGCCGCTGGGGATTACCATGCGCCCACCAGGCGCCAACTGAGAATAAAGTTCTTCAGGTATAGTCTGCGGTGCAGCAGTCACCAGGATGCCATCAAATGGACCCGTATCTGGCCAGCCAAAGGTGTTGCCCTTGGCTAATTTGTGAAAGATATTTCGCAGCCTTAGCTTGTAATGCAGGCGCTTTGCCTGTTTCAGCAACGGCTCTATACGTTCTACGCTATACACCGTACCCGCCAGCTTTGACAGTATAGTTGTCTGATAGCCTGAGCCGGTACCAATCTCCAGTACCTTGGCTGGCTTTCGGCCATCCAGCATAATCTGTGTCATCAGGGCAACAATATAGGGCTGTGAGATAGTCTGCCCGTAACCAATAGGCAAAGAACCGTTATCGTAGGCATGGGAGGCGATCCCTTCATCAACAAACAAATGTCTCGGTGTGTCCATCATCGCCGCCAGTACTTTCTCATCGGTGATGCCCATATCACGCAGACTGCTGATCAATCGCGCACGCGTGCGCATGGATGTCATGCCTATGCCGTTGAGATTCATCGTCTGTACTATTCTTCCAGCCAATGAGCGACGGTCTCTATCGCCGTGTAGCGTGTAAGGTCGATTTCAAGCGGTGTGACGGACACATAGTGGTTTTTAATCGCATGAAAGTCAGTGCCGGGCCCGGCATCCTGTTCCTGCCCGGCAGGACCTACCCAGAATATTTCCCTGCCATGTGGTGATTGCTGCCTGATTACGGGCTCAGATTTATGTCGCTTACCTAATCGGGTCGCCTGCAAACCCTGCAAATCTTCATACGGGATATCCGGTATATTAATGTTAAGAATGCTGTCCGCGGGAAGCAAGCGCCGATTTAAACGATCGAGCAGATCGACTACCACCCTTGCGGCTGTATCATAAAACTGGGGCTCATGACTCGTCATTGAAACAGCCATCGCAGGAAAACCGAGAAATCGCCCTTCCGTTGCTGCCGCCACAGTACCTGAGTAAATTACGTCATCACCGAGATTGGCCCCATTGTTGATGCCGGCAATAACCATATCAGGCTCTTTTTCCATCAAACCGGTAATTGCCAGATGTACACAATCTGTTGGTGTGCCATCAATATACTGAAAACCTTCCGCAGATTTTCGAACACTTAAAGGGCGCTGCAGGGTCAATGAATTACTGGCGCCGCTGTGATCTCTGTCCGGCGCAACAACGGTAATCTCCTGAGATTCTTTTAGCGCCTCATAGAGGGCCCGCAACCCCGGAGCAAGGTAGCCGTCATCATTACTTAGTAGTATTCTCACCGTGTATTGTAAAATCCAGGATATGTCGGTTATCTTGCATAGTTGTTCAATTTTTTGGTCGCGCGCAGTATGCCATGTCAAGGTGGTGATGGCCACACAAGCCAGTGAACATTCTATGCACAAATATTATCTTTATTGATTAAGCAGGATAAACAAAGAATGTCAGAATTAACACATTTCAACCAGAACGGCGATGCCCACATGGTCGACGTCGGTGACAAGGCCAGTACCCACCGTACAGCCATTGCTGAAGGCACCATCGTGATGCAGGCAAAGACCCTGTCATTGATCATGCAGGGTGGTCACAAAAAAGGCGATGTACTGGGGATAGCCCGCATTGCCGGCATCATGGCCAGCAAGCGTACCGCTGACCTCATCCCCCTTTGCCATCCGCTGCCGCTGACCCATGTCGAAGTAAATTTTGAAATAGATACTGATGGCGGCTGTATCCACTGCCAGGCCAAAACCGAGACACATGGCCAGACAGGAGTAGAAATGGAAGCACTCACCACCGTACAGATCAGCCTGCTGACCATCTATGATATGTGCAAGGCAATCGATCGGGGCATGGTAATGACAGATATTGGCTTAATTCACAAAAGCGGCGGAAAGTCTGGTTCCTGGGGTAGAAAAAAATAGATTTACGCATTACG